>JAEEKU010000178.1 GCA_016282555.1 Methanomassiliicoccaceae archaeon | reverse complement strand
CTCCGTCAAGTCCGCCAATGAAAAGTCGGAGGCTCTGGCGAAGCGCATCGGGAAACCGGTTTCCGCGGGGAGCGACGCCCACACTCCGAGACATATCGGCGAGGGCTACGTGACCGTTCCCGATGACGTGAAGACCTGGGAGGACGTTCTGGACGCGGTGATGTCCGGCAAGGCCGTCCCCCACAGCCAGAGCCGCAAGGCCAAAGGGACTCTGAAATACGGATTCAAATCTATAAGCGAGTGGATTTTCAGAGGATTCAGGAAGATGCGAGCAATTATCCGCTCCCGCATATGTTTTTATTGCATCATCCGGACAACGGCGCGAGACGGCGGTGCAGATCGCAAAGACCGCATAACAGTCAGGTATGGCATCCGGCGCGATTATCCCGCCGGAGAGTGCCAGAATCAGCCAGTGCTTCCGTATCCAGCCGAGGTACGGAGAAATCCCTTGCTTCCTTGGCTGTTTTCATCATCTCCTGATTCGTAAGCGCGGTCAGCATCTCAGTTTCGTTCTCGTCCGTTTTGCCAATCAGTCCGGTCTGCCGATACCCGTTTATTCAGGCGCGATCCGGATATGATTCCGCGAGAGGTGTTTTCCATATTATTAAAAATGTCAGCCGTTTTTTCTGCTTATGGATCCCTGCTTAATATCCGGACAGACGCTTCAGCTGGTGAAGGCATACGCTCCCGCAATGGGCGTGGAACTGCCCGCAGATGAAGAATCTGTTTCCAGAATCTGTCAGAATTTCTACGGTCAGGAAGTCAGTTATGCGATGGAGACGGAAGAGATCAGAAACCGCGGGGGAGAATGGGAGACGGCCGAAAATATATCCTCGATGTTCGCGCGCGGCCGATGAACTCGGCGATTTCGCCGAAGGCAAAGATCTGGATTACGGGCTGCTGTCCCGTCTGATAGAAGAGACGGCCATCGATCCCGGGAAGCATTTTCCGGAGTACCGCCAGTGGTATGACAAAAACGGCAGACCGGTCGACTACCGATCCGGCCGCATTGCCTTAACAGAATGTTTCACACGGCGTCTTCTGACATTAGGCAGGCGAGACGCGCGCCCCTGTATTCATTGGCCAATGCAATATCGTAGCCGGCGCAGGCGAACGATACTCCGGCGTAATGGGTGTTGTTCCATCTTCCGCCGGCTGTTATCGAGGAGACGCCGTTTTCGGACGCATTGACTATATCTCCCGGATATCCGGGATCGGAGTAGGCGTTTTTGTCGGCATTGGCGGAAACCGGCATATCCCATACCGCTGATTCGGCGGACGCGCCGGAGATCACGCGGTGCGCCTCGCCGGATGCGAATATGTTTGCCCAGAGCCGGGCTGCCGGAGGCTGAGGTCTCGGACCCAGAAGCTTCTCTCCGCCCAGAAGATTTCCGGCATGCAGGCGCTGCGACGACGGGGAATCCCCTGTGACGAACGCGTCGCCGATAAAGAGATTCAGCGAGCCCCAGCCGTTCTCTATGAAGAGTTTCGAAGAGGTTCTCCCCTCGCCGGAGGTTATCTCTCCGGATGCCGAGCGAGACGAACCGGCTATCCCGATGAATCCTAGATCGTCAGTGCTGCCCGTGACGGCGCAGGAAGTGTTGCCTTCGGTGTATCCCGCGCCCACCATCACCTGGGAATTTTTGGATCCCATGACGGTGTAGCACATTATCTTGTAGAGGGTCCACTGGTAGAAGTTCCACTGCTGGTATCCGGATTTCATCCCGCCGCCGGAGAAAGGAGCCAGAGCGTCCGCCAGTTCTTTGAACTCGTCCACGTTCAATCCCGATGCCGGGACCTTCCCGCTCTGGGAGACCAGCTTTCCGGGACCCGCGGCATCGTTCCGGACGGTGGCGTATGATTCGTATACTCCGATTCCGAGATACGGGTATACGTTGGTTGAGAAGTCCGTCTTTCCCGGATCCGTGCTGGCCGAATGCGCGTACGGCACCATTCCGGAAATCCTGTCATGTCCGGAGGGGGTGTAAGATGGAGACGAAGAGACGTAGAGGACGTTGTATTCCGTTCCTCTGACAAGATTGCCAGTGCTTCTCTCGGCGACGATCTTCTCCGAGAGCCAGTATACCGTCGGAATCACGAGCATGACGTTGTACAGATCCCTGGCGAACGCATGGCCGGCGAGAGTTCTGGACAGATCGGAAGGATTCAGAATGTAAGCGACCGCTCCGGCGGAGGAGTTCCTTCTCTTTTCGGAAGCATCGTCCGGGCCGTACGCGGAGCAGTCGTCCAGAAGGTTGACGGCGGCGTAAAACGAGCCGAACGGGCCTTTTCCGGTTTTTTCATCGAAGGCCCACAGAGGATTGGCGCCTCCGGCGGAATCCGAAACGCGGTATCTCCTGGACAGGGCCGACGCTTCTCCCTTTTCGATGCTTGACTCGTATACGTCTACGACGTTCAGATTGGTTTCTGAATCGGTATAGATGGCGTACAGGTATCCCTCCTCCGGATTTCCGCCGTCGTTCGGGAACACGAATAAAACCGCGGCGGCGGCCAGAACCGCGATGATCGCCAGCAACAGAATTCTCATGAGAGCTAGTACCGGCTTGCATAGTATTTTTGTTTATACCGGGGGAGACGCTCGGGCATTTCAGCCTGATCACTCCGTCTCCGGATAAAGAAAACGCAGCGCTTTCATCGCCCTTTCGCAGGCGGGCTTTCCGAACCGATTCTCGATCTCCCGGGCGGTTCCGGCGTCCGGTTTCCGGCGGCAGAATTCCGGATACGCCGTTTCCAGATACGACATCGCCAGGCATTCCCTGCAGCGTTCCGCGTCAGGATACAGGGACAGTCTGACGGCCAGATTGTTGAGGAGCCTGTATACCTCCCTCAGATTCACCGGACTCACCGAATCGCACGCTTCGGAAACTCTGCCGCTCTGCGCGACGCCGAATTTATCTAAAATCCCGGGGAGCTCTTCGCGCAGAACCTTTCCGGCAAGGGCTTCGCCGGGCTCCGGAATCCTGATTTCCGCCTGCATGCTTTTTCCGAGATCCCATGCGTAATAGGTCGACGTAGCGGTTCTGGAAAAAAATCCCTCGCAGTAGCCCAGTATGTAGAACGTGTTGTCGAATCCGGCCGTAGATCTGATCAGGCGCAGAACCTGGGAAATCTCTACGGCGGTCAGCATATCGAGGCTGTCTATGGCGATGACCAGCTTGCAGCCCGATTTCCTCAGCTGCTCGGAGATTTTTCTTCTTATCTCATTGACTGGCTCTTCTTCGGAGCTTACTATGGAACCGGACAGTTCGGAGAGCTCTCCCACGACTTTCATTTTGATCGTTCTGTCGACGATTTTGAGCGTGTTCCCGGCGATTCTGGTATATCCGGGTTTATGCTTTCCGAGATCCGGGGACTCCCTGCTGAGGGCCCTGAGTTCGGAAGTTACCGTTCTGAAGAAGGATACGGTCATGTCGCCGGAGGCCCTGTACAATGCGGGATCGAATTCCAGAACGAATATGTTTTCGTATTCCCGGAGTTTGTCGCATACCATGTTGATAATGGATGATTTTCCGCTTCCTCTGGCTCCGGTAATTCCGATGGCGCAGCATTCGCTGCCGGGATCTTCCGCGATCATCGCAGCCAGGCGTCCGGCGGCGGGGGCGCGTCCGAGAAGATCTTCATCGCAGTTTTTTACCGGAGCATCGTGATAAAAGCATCCGTCGCGCATAATCTGCGGATATACAGCCTGTATTAATCCTGTTCGCGTCCGGGCCGCCGTCTTTCCGTTGTTTCCGGACGCCTTCCCGCTCCGGGACCGTCATTCAGGATTGATGCTGCGGGCCGGATTCCCCGCGTATACCGAATCGTCGGGCACGTCTTTCGTGACCACGGAGCCCGCTCCTATTACGCATCTGTCTCCAATCTTAATACCGGGAAGCACGGTGACATTGGCTCCGAGCCAGCAGTCGTCGCCGATAGTAATCGGTTTTCCTCTGACCTTGTGCGTTCTTCTGTCGATATAGTCTTTCGGATGATCGGCTGTAACCAAGTGGCAGTCGGGACCTATTTTGGTATGATTCCCTATAGTGATACGTGCTGTATCG
>JAEEKU010000177.1 GCA_016282555.1 Methanomassiliicoccaceae archaeon | reverse complement strand
GTAATAATCGGGAGAAAGCGCGTCCTCCGACATTATGTACGCGAGACGCGCTCCGGTGTTGGGGAACCAGGGATGTACGCCGTTTGCGGCGTAAAGCGAGCTTATTCCGGCCATTCTTTCGTTGCCCCAGTTTCCTCCGACGGTCAGCACGCACCGTCCCGTATCGGCGAACACGTAATCCCCGGGATTTTTGAAATTGAGGTAATCGACGCTGCCCGTAGCGGCGGGGAAATCCCAGAACTCGGAGCTGGAACTCGCGGAAGTTATCCATCCGGAATCGGGAAGATATACGCCGGAACTCTGCGGATATCCCAGTCCTCCGGGAGCTGCTCCCGCATAGAGCTGGCTGTCCGAGATGTATGTATCGCCTAAAAACTCCGAAACGGAACCCCAGGCGTTCTCCAGAAACATTTTGGAATAGAAACTGGTCCCGGGCTCGTACGGTCCGAGACGGTCGGCGTAACCGGTCCGGGAAGCAGCCGAACCGACTGCGGGGCCGTCTCCCAGCAGCGCCTGGGAATTTTTGGTTCCCATGACCGCATAAGACATCATTTTGTACAGAGTCCACTGGTAGAAATTCCACAGCTGGTAGTCCGAACCGGGCGCCGGAACGAGACTGCTCGCATATCCCATGAAATCCTCCCGGGAAGTGTTCGTGGCCGGCATTGCGTCGCTTACGGACAGAAGCAGACCGCTGTCGAACGAAGCCTCGTAAACGCCGATTCCGATATACGGATAAAGCTCGTAATGGCCTTTGTCGTAACCGGCGGAATGCGCGTATGCGGTCATCCCGGAGAAGACCGTTCCGCCCGCGGTATAGCTGGGGGAGCTGGAAAGGTAAAGATTGGAACCGTCGGATTTCCAGTAAACGGCGGGAATGATCAGCATTATGTTGTATTTGCCCTGAAACTCGGTACCCTTGAGCGTCTTGCCGAGATTTTCCGGATCCAGAACGAACGCTACCGTACCCTCGTGATGATTCAGCTGCTTCTCGCCGTTATCGGTTCCGGTGCCGTCCGTTATGTTCACCGCGGCGTAGAACGAATTGAACGGACCCATTCCCGTCTCGGGATCGAAATTCCAGAAATCGGAGATGACTCTCGTGTTGGTATTGGTCGATGCGTAAACGGCGCTCAGCGCGGAACCGTTCACGGATGCTTTGACGCCCTCGACGGATATATTGCTCGGATCCGTCGACAGGACGTAGAGATAATCGGCTGGTTCGGGCACGGGCGCGGTTTCGCGGGGCGCGTCCGCCGACGCCTCGTCCGAAGATAACGCAGCCAGTGATGACAGTACCATCAGGGCTGTCATGAGAATTGCGATCAGTCTTTTCATAGCGGGCCTCCCCTCTGAAATCGGCTCCCGTGCTTTTAATGTATGCGAAGAAACGCCAGACGCGGACCGCGAATCCAGACCATCAATGATTAATAATGCTGCAAACATTCCCGTCCGATCCCATGATAAGATTCGGTCCGGCGGGAATCCCGCTTTCTTGCAAAGGCCGTACCCTACAGGACGGTATCGGAGATGTTCACAACCTGAGCCTCAGCGCGCTGGAAGTACAGATGGTCAGGCCGATAACTGACGTGCGGGCCCCGGAAATCGACGAGATCGGTCTGGGATTCAAAGACATCACCTCCGATTTCGTCGTGGGAATCTACAGGGACGAAGAGATCATATACGATCCGGAGGAGCCCATCGATGACGCCGACGATCTCATAACGATGCAGTCCACCAGCGTGGTCAGCACGTTCGGCGAGCTGGAATCCATAGGGGATCTCGCTAAGCATCTGGACGTGAAGCTCTCGATCCACACCCCTTACTACATGGATCTCGGGGACGAGGTGCTCTCCGATTCCTGCATAGGAAGCATCCAGAACGCTGCGGTAGTCATAAACGCTCTGAAAGGAGATATCGTGGTCACCAGTCTCGGAATCTACAAAGACAGGGACCGCGAAACCGTGGACAACACGATCTACGAATGCCTGGATTATATAGGCGGCTGGTGGAAGGACAACAAGATCAAGCCCCGTCTGGGCGTGGAGATAACCGGGCAGCAGGAAGTATTCGGATCGCTGGATCAGATACTGGATCTCTGCGAGGAGTTCCCCAAACTCGTGGTTCCCGTAGTCAATTTCTCGCACCACCACTCCAGAACCAACGGCTCCCTGATGGACACGGACGACTTCAAGAACCTTCTGGAATCCGTGAAACCGTACTGCGGGGGAAAGTACCACACCGCGTTCGCCGGAGTGGAATACGGCGACGGAGACGAGAAGAGACTCACTCCCATCAAGAAGGGGGACATCAAGTTCGACTATCTGGCCGAAGCCCTCACCGAGATGAAGCCCGACGCCACGATCATATCCACATCCCCTCTGCTCGAGCATGACGCAATGTACATGAGGATCATCCACGAGAGAGTTCTTACCAAAAAAGTCGCTAAAGCGAAGAAGAGCGTAAAAACCAATGAACAGAATCAGCGAGACTTTCGATGCAATAACGGAAATCTGCGGGAAATCCGTCAGATCCGTCAGTCCCGGATCGGTGAAGATGCTGCTCGACGCCATTTTCGAAAGCCGCCGCATATTCATCTACGGCTCCGGGAGATCCGGGCTCGTGGGACAGCTCTTCGCCGTGCGCCTGGTGCAGCTCGGATTCGACGTCCACTTCATCGGGGAGATGACCACCCCCATAACCACCAGAGACGATCTGATAATTCTGCTTTCGAACACCGGGAAAACCTCCTCCGTGGTCCAGACCGCCCTCATCACCGGACGCATCGGGACCAGGGTGATCTCCCTTACCGCCACGCCGGACAGCGAGCTCGCCAGAGTATCCGACGCCGTCATTCTTTTCAGCCTTCCCGAAAACACCGACTCCCTTCCGCTGGGCTCCGCCTTCGAGACTTCGGCTCATATATTCTTCGAGTGCCTGGTATGCGAGATAATGGAACGGGGAAACATCAAGGAAGAGGATATGCGCAAGCGCCACGCGATCTGGGTGTGATCGCTCGCTCAGGACGGCGGACGCTTTTCTTATATCTCCGCCTTCGCGCACGTAAAACGCTATTGTTTCGTCGAAGGGATCGACGACCATCAGGATCCCTGACCGGAATACGGAGAGGAAAAAGGCCTTGTCCTTTTCGGACGGATAAGTTCCTCCCTCCGCGTAGGAGACGCATATTCCTACAGAGTTCTCGCTGATCAGAGAGACGCGCTCCGCGCTCAGGTACTCCCCGCGGGCGTCGGAGCATATCTCTCCGGATACGAAAGCCAGAAGGTCCCCGGCGGAATTTTCAGCGAGCGCTGCGGCGTCTTCGAAAACCGCCGGCCGGATTACAGCGTCCGCATGCGTTCCGAGTCTCTTCCCCACGTCTCCACTTCCGAAATGCGATCCGGATCCGGAAGAGCCTCGATGACGTCGCCCTCTCTTATGTAGTCTCCGACCTTCCCGTCCGATCTGAGGAGGGTATATCCGCTGCGCAATATGTACTCTCCGCCCCAGTATTCGGAGGCCGTGCAGTTGATCTCGGATAAGGGATCCTCGTCGCCCAGATCCATTTTCACAGACGTTCTTTCCATTATGTTTCTCAGAGTGAAGCGCACCATGCCTGTCACCGCCTCCGGGATCTGAATGAGCCGGATAAAATTCCCCGTGACGGTATAATATCGTTAATTCTGGTTGCGGAAGGAGACAGTTCCGCCGGGAATGCTAAAATACGTTTCCGCGATCCGCCTGTTCATGACGAGGCTCCCGGAACATTCCCACTGCGGATACTGCGGCGACCCGGTTCCTTTCGGAGAGGAGTTCTGCAGCGAAATCTGCAGAGAGGCGCACGCCGCCAGAGAGCGCAAAGAGAAACTCAGGGAATACGCGTTTTACATCGGGGCGGCCGCTTCGGTAGCGATCATCGCCGCCGTCGGCCTGCTAATCTGAGAAGATCCGCAGTCCGCCCGACGTTGTGTACCCTTACCCCCGCCGCGCCGTGGATCACCGAGACCAGGGCCGCCCTCGCGGACGCCTCGTCGGGATCGGTTCCCGGATACATGACCGAGAGGAATCTTTTGCGCGAGGAAGCCGCCAGAACGGGATATTTTTCGGAAAAGAATCCGGAGCTGCGAAGAATAACCTGATTCTGATAAGCGTCCTTTCCGAACCCTATCCCCGGATCCAGTACGATTCTGCCGCTTTTAATGCCGGCCTCTTCCGCCGCCCGGGCGCGCCCGCTGAGAAACGAGCGAATCTCCTCCATGAAATTCTGCCCCATGATCTCCGAATGGAAATTTCCCGGATCCCCGGGAGCGTGCATTATGACTACCGAAACTCCCGATCCGGCGCAGAGTTCGGCCATACCCTCGCCCCTGAGACCGTAAACGTCGTTGATCATATCCGCTCCCAGACCGATCGCCTTCTCCGCGACCTCCGTCTTCATCGTATCCACGGAAACCGGGATGCTTAGCGAGGGAACGATCTCCCTGAGCGCCGGGACCAGCCTGGCCGCTTCGTCGCTCCCGCTGACCGGAACGGAGCCGGGACGGGTGGATTCCGCGCCTATATCGATGATGTCGGCGCCCTCGTCCTCCATGCGGAAAGCGCGCCCGGCGGCGTCCTCCGGCCTGGCCCAGAGCCCTCCGTCCGAAAAAGAATCGGGAGTGACGTTGAGAATTCCCATGACGGCCTTCCCTCTCCGGAAAGCCGCCATCGGATCCTTCATAGCAGCTCGTCCACGATCTCCGTCAGATCCCTGACTTCGACCTTCCTGTCCCCCTTGGCGGAGTCCAGGTTGTTGACGCAGAACGGGCAGGTGGTGATTATCACGTCGGCGAAATCCGCCTCGTCCAGCCTGGCCGACGCTATGGTCATGGAATCTTCCGGATACGCGGATCTCACTCCGCCCCCTCCTCCGCAGCAATGGCTGAATTTGCGGTTGTACTCCATCTCCCTGAAGTCCAGTCCGGGAATCTTTCCGATGACCTCCCTGGGAGCTTCGTAGACTTCGCAGTGCCTTCCGAGATGGCAGGGATCGTGGTAAGTCGCCACCTTTCCCTCCATAGGCTTCAGCTTCAGATCCTGGGAAGCGAGGAATTCGGTGATGTGGAGCACCTCGAACGGAACCTCCACGTACTTGGGGTACTCGATCTTGAACATTCTGTAACACCCGGCGCAGGCCAGCACGAGCTTTTTGATTCCGAGAGCCTTGATCGCCTCCACGTTCTTTTTCATTAATTTCGTGACGTCCTCCTGAGGCCATCCCACCCTCTGCATGACGGAGCCGCAGCACACCTCGTCCACGGTCGTGTAGTCGGTCCCGAGCTTCTCCAGAATGGAAATAGTCGCCTCGGCGGTCTTTCTGGATCTGTACGTCGCGGTGCACCCGGCGAAATACCCTATCTCGGCGGGATGAGGAGTCTTTCCGAGGGCTTCGCGCCTGGGCTGCTTCTCCCCGTAGGGATTTCCGCATTCCAGGATGTTCTCGCACATGGCTTTGTGCTTCGGAAGGATATTTCCGCTCTTCACCAGATCCGCGCGGCAGAGCTCGATTATATCCACTATGTCCACCTTGGAGGGGCACCTCCTGACGCAGTCCGCGCATGTGGTGCAGGTGTACATGTTTCTGACCAGAGACTCGTCCGGCTGAAGATCGCCGTTCAGCAGCCCGTACGTGAGAATTATACGTCCTCTGGAAAGCGCCGAGTCCCATCCGATCGCCTTGAAGGAGGGACATACGCTCTTGCAGAAGCCGCACATGGTGCAGACGTTGACCGCTTTCCTGACGGCTTCCAGACGATCCGCGGCGAATCCCTTGACGCTGGGAATGGTTACGCTCCCGTCGGTCAGAACGATGAATCTGGCCGAAGGATTCTCTTTCAGAACGCCGTCCACCGCGTCTTTCAGCGAGGAATACGGAGTCATGTTGGCGCCGGATATGAGTTTCGGATCAAGATCCGTGACGGCGCAGATCTTCGCCCACGTCGCTATCTCCGCCATCTTGGCCGCTTTGTGATACCCGAGTTTGTACCCGGCCTTCAGATTCTCGAGGACCTCGCGGGGATCCTTGGAGGATGAGAGCTGGGTCAGGAAGGTGGCGTGGCCGATGCCCTCTCTGCATTTGGATACCATGATTATAGTCCCGCCCTCCTTCAGCGCCCATTTTCCGTTGTCGAGGGCTTTCTGCGACTGGTACAGATCGACGTCCATGGGATAAGGCGCGACGGAGATGACGGCATCGGCCTTTTCCGGAACGGGAACCGAAAACACCTCGTCGGCCCATTCCACCGCGCGGGCGAAGGCCCCGTTGAGATCTCCGGAGACGGCTTTGTAAATGTTCTGATGCCTGTCGAGAACCAGCTGGATGGAGAAGATCTTCTTGTCCTTCACGACCTCGAGGGCGTCCATCATATCCTCGTGCACCGGATTTCCCTTCAGAACCAATGACTGGGCCTCCTTCGACATCGCGAGCCTGTGGTTAGCTTCCACCGTTCTGAAGGACGCTACGCCCGGAAGGAACGATTTCCTTCCCCCGGTGTATCCCGCGAAATAATGAGGCTCCACGGACGTTATTATCACCAGACGGTCGGCGTCCACGGCGATTTTGTTGACCTCCATGGGGGTTCCGTTCTTGGAGGTTCCGAGATAAACGCATTCGGAGTTTTTGGCGTCATGGCAGATGATGCGGTCCTTCAGCTCCCCGTAATGCTTTCCGAAAACGAAATCGTACTCCTCCTGCGTCATATCCCTGTGGGTTCCGGTCGCCACCAGATATCTGGCCTTCCTGAGATCCATTCTCCCCGAAAGAGCGTCCAGAACCTTGGCCGTCGGAGTGGGGCGGGTTCCGTCGTTCACTATGAACACGATGTCCTTACCGCCCTCGAGGAATTTTTCAAGCGAAACGTATCCGATTGGAGAGTCGATGGAGCTGCCGATAACCTCATCGGGGTCGCCGCACTCCACGTCTTTAGGATAGAACGTGCCGATGTAGTTCTTGTCGGGTATCTCTGCAGCCTGGACTCCGTCCCTCCCGTATCTGACCTCGATCTTCATTGCAATCAGTTCCCCTAACTATAGCAAACGCTTTTAAATTTCCGATGCCGGAACCGGACTGACGGCTGATTTTAAAAACCCGTGCGGAGTCGGAGGAATTGTTCAAGAATAAAGCGGAGACGGATCCGGAAAGGGATCCGGCCCGCGATCGGTTTGAGCCTGGCCCGGAGGCGTGCCCCGGGTAGTATACCACGTTGAGCATTCCGGTTTTGGGATGCACGTCCACGGACGCTTTCACGCCGTAAACTTCCTCGATCATCTGTTCGGTGATGACCTCTCCCGGAGTTCCGCTCCTGACGATCTTCCCGTCGAGAAGCACGTAGATCCTGTCGCAGTACTCCGCGGCGAGATTGAGATCGTGCAGGGCGCAGAGCGCGGTGCATCCGAGCTGCTTGACGATATCCAGCACCTCCAGCTGGTATTTGATGTCCAGATGGTTCGTGGGCTCGTCCAGGATCAGACAGGGAGTCTGCTGGGCCAGGGCTCTGGCCAGAATAATCCTCTGCTGCTCCCCTCCGGAAAGAGAGGAGAAATTCCTTCCCTTCATGTGGAGCATATTGACTTTTTCCAGGGCGTCTTCCACGATCCTGCGGTCCTCGTCGTTGTCCAGCTCCATGGTCTTCTTGTGGGGCGTGCGTCCCATCATGACCACTTCCTCGACTTTAAAATCGAAGTTGTAGTAGTTGTGCTGGGTGACGACGGACATCATCAGGGCGCTCTCTTTGAGACTCAAAGATTCGAGAGGGCGTCCGTCCAGCTCGATGGATCCGCTTTCTTTCTTCAGAATGCGGTATACGGTCTTCAGAAGGGTGGATTTCCCGGACCCGTTAGGCCCGATGAGACCCACGAATTCCCCCTCGTCCACGTGAAGGGTCGCCAGCTCCACGATCCTCTTCGGGGGTTTGGAGACGGAGATGCTGACGTCCTCTACGTTCAGCTTCATTACTCCCCGCCCCCTCCGAATCCGTAGGATTTCTTGAGCATGATGTACGCGAATACCGGCGCTCCGCACAGCGACGTGATGATCCCTATCGGAATCTCCGACGAGGACAGCGAACGCGCGGCAATGTCGGCCAGCATTATGAATATCGCCCCTATGAGGATAGCCACCGGGAAAAGCTTCCAGTGGTTGGTTCCGACCAGACCGCGGGATATATGCGGTATGATGAGGCCCACGAACCCGATGATTCCGCATTTGCAGACGATGAACGCGATCACGACGGACGTCATGACGATGTAGACCATCCTGAGCCTGGAGAGATTGACTCCCAGAGTGGTGGCGGTGGAATCGCCGAGCATCATCGCGTTGAGATTGCGCATCTGGGTGGCGAAGAACAAAAGCCCGACGACCACTGCGATCAGACAGACTTTCACGGATTCGAAATCGATCGTGGACAGGGAACCCATGAGCCAGAACGTGAGAGAGCGCATTCCCTCAGCGTTCGGCTCCAGATAAACGATGATGTTGGAGACGGAGCCGCAGAGGGACGATATGATCACTCCGGACAGAATAAGCTTCGTCGTAGTCATCTTTCCGCCTATGGCCGAGAGAATGAAAACGAAAGCGGAGGAGAGGATTGCGCCCAGGAATGCGAACGCTTCGACGCCGAATCCCTGGAAAACGGTTCCGGAAAGGACCGTAGCGCCCATCAGAATGGCGAAGGTGGCGCCCAGCGATGCTCCCGAGGAAATACCCAGGATATACGGATCGGCGAGAGGGTTCTGCACCATTGCCTGCATTACGACTCCGACCATCGCCAGCCCCACTCCGACTATAAGCCCGAGAAGCGCTCTCGGAGTGTACAGCCTCCAGACTATGGACACCATGTACGTGGGGATATCGGAAATATCCCCGTAGCCGAACAATTTGTGAGCGAGAACGCGGACGACCGTATCGAAAGGAACATCGACGGCGCCTATGAACACGGATACGCAAGTGATGACAATCATAACGACGATAAGGACGGCAATCAGCCCCACCGTCGAGATCTTTCCTAATTCCATCGTATCTACCGGTTGAACAGAAAAAAAGGTTTGGGAGAGATCCCGCCCTGAGGCGGGATCAGCTCTCTGCGTTTATTTTCAGAACCGCGGCGTAAACTTCCTGCATCGCGTCGAGAAGCTGGGGAGTGGATCCGTAGGAGCAGCTGAGCTTCATATCATAGGCATCGCCGTTTTTGATAGCGGAGCACTTGCTGAGATCGGGATCATCCTGCCAGCTCTGGAGCGATTTCTGGTAAGTCACGCTTCCGTAGGTGATGTAGAATATCAGATCGATATCGGTGGTTCCGATCGCCTGATATACCGTCGCGAGGGGAACGGTTCCTCCGTCGGGGAACGCGTTGGTTAGTCCGATGGAGTTAAGAATAGACGCGATGAAGTTGGAGTTCTTGTAGCACCTGACAGTACCTTTCTCGGTGTTCACCGCTCCGTCTACGAGGGCGTAGTAGACGGTCTCCTTTCCTTTGAGGCTCTCCCTGATATTGTCGATGACTTTAACGGTCTCGTTGTACAGGGCGGTAGTCTTTCCGCGGACGCTGAAAATCTTTCCGACGTTGTCGTAATCGATCTTCATGAGCTCGATGGTTCTGTAGTCGGCGGAGGTCATGCTGTTGAAAGACATGACGTTGCATCCGTTGTCGTTCCAGAACTTTTCGGTCCCGAGTTTTCCCTCTTCCCAGGCGACCCATCCGATCACGAGATCGGGCTGCCAGGACAAAAGAACGCTGGTCTGGATGTTTCCGGAGATGTTTTGGGATCCTGCAGCGTCCACGGCGCCGATTCTCTCCACGAGCTTGTCGTACTCGCTCTGGACACCTTCCCAGATGGGCTCTTCGTTGTAGTAACATCCGACGATTCTGTCTCCGAGTCCGAGATAGAGGAGAAGATTGAGGGCGGTGTTGCATCCGCAGACGACCCTTTCGGGAATGTGGGTGAATGTGATGTCGGTCTTGTTTCCGTTGTAGTCGGTGAAAGTGGAGATCGTGACGGGAGTGTATTCTCTGCCGTCGATGATCTTCGTTACCGCCGCGTAGACTTCCTGCATCGCGTCGAGAAGCTGGGGAGTGGATCCGTAAGAGCAGCTGAGCTTCATGTCGTAAGCGTCTCCGTTCTTTATGGCGGAGCACTTGCTGAGATCGGGATCGTTCTGCCAGCTCTGGAGCGATTTCTGGTAAGTCACGCTTCCGTAGGTGATGTAGAATATCAGATCGATATCGGTGGTTCCGATCGCCTGATATACCGTCGCGAGGGGAACGGTTCCTCCGTCGGGGAACGCGTTGGTT
>JAEEKU010000176.1 GCA_016282555.1 Methanomassiliicoccaceae archaeon | reverse complement strand
CTCGCCTCCTCCTGTCCGGGCATGCGCATTCTGAGGCAGGAGCGCTGGGAATGCATCGCCACGTATCTTCTGGCCACGAACGCAAACGTAGCCCGCATAGGGAAGATGGTCGAGTCCGTGTGCGATACGTTCGGAAAGGATCTCGGGGGAAGATCTTCATTCCCCACTCCCTCCCAGATTCTGAACTGCCCGGAGAACGTATGCGGGTGCAGGCTCGGATTCAGGGCCCCCAGACTTCTGGAGCTGGCGGAGAGGACGGAGCGGGGAGAGGTGGATCCGGATTACATCGGAGAGCTGGACTACCAGGGGTGCAGGGCCGAGCTGATGAAGATAAACGGAATCGGGCCGAAGGTCGCGGACTGCGTCTCCCTATTCGCTTACGGCCATCTCCAGGCGTTTCCCGTGGACGCCCGCATATCCAAAGTCATGGACGCCGCCTACGGCATAACCGGGAGTTACAAAACGGTGTCCGAAGCCGGACAGAAAATGTTCGGGCCCTACGCCGGCTACGCGCAGGAGTTTCTGTATCACAGCAGATTCATCTGAACGACCGGGAAATGCTGATTCTCACTCCCTTCACGTCCCCCGTTTCCAGCACCCTGCAGGCGATCTTTCCGGTTTTAGTCATCGGGAATTCATCGAGAAAAACGTACTCCCCCGGTCTGGAATACGCCGGAACGGCCTCCGCGAGGCGGGAACCTATCTCTTCCGCAGTTTTCTCCGTCTTCTCCGTTCCCTCTTTCAGGATGACGTACGCCCTGACTCTGGACATCTTCACGCTGTCCGGGATCCCGACCACATAAGACGCTTTTACCAGCGGATCGGAGTCCAGGCGCTTCTCTATCTCCCCGGGATAAACGTTGTAGCCGGAGGTGACGATCATGCGCTTGATCCTGCACTCGAAGTAGAGGAACCCGTCTTCGTCGACGTGCCCCATATCCCCGGTATGAACCCAGCTGAGCCCGTCGGAGTGGACGCGGACGGTCCGGGCGGTCTCCTCCGGCTGGTTCAGATAGCGGAGCATCGATACGGGCCCGGAGACGCAGATCTCCCCGTTGCAGCCGCAGGGAGCTTCCTCCTCGGTTCCTTCCTTCACGATTTTGATCCTGTTCCATTTGATCGGGGTCCCGACGTTCTTGAAGCGGTTCTCGCCTTCGGGCATGATGGTAACCGCAGACAGGCATTCTGTGCAGCCGTACCCCGCTCTGATCCTCGCCCTGCACCCGCGGCTCTCCAGAAACTCGTCGAGGCTCTTCTTTGCTTCGGAGGACAGGGAATCTCCCCCGCAGAACAGCCCGGTGACGAAGTCCAGGCGGAGATCCTGGGGCACTTCCCCGGCGAACAGCTTCTCGTACACGGTCGGGACCCCGAACATCACGCCGGGCCTTTCCGTCATGAGCGCGCGGAAGAAAGCTCTTGGCGAGAAGGAGGGAAGAAGAACCATCTCCATTCCCAGCATTACGGGAAGATGTATTCCCGTGCAGAGGCCGAATCCGTGGAACACCGGAAGCACCGACAGCATTTTCTGTCCCTCGCTCCGGAGTCCGGAAGAGATCTACATGCCGAGAGCGGATGCGTTGAAGTTCATGCTGGACAGGACCGCTCCCTTGCTGGTGCCGGTGGTTCCCCCGGTGTACATCACGCACGCCGGATCGTAAGGGGAGACCTCCGGCATTTCGCGATCCCCGGCGGGCATTTTAAGGAAATCTTCCCACGTTACGGCTCCGGGCACGGAGGGAACGTCTTTTCCGGAAGGAACCAGTATAACGTTCTCCAGTCCGGATCCGGCGGGAAGATCCGGCGCCAGACTGTCTAAGATGAAAGCAGTCTTGCAGTTTCCGTCGCGGATGAAGAACGCTATCTCCTCTCTGGAAGACATCGGATGCGTCATCACAGCCACCGCCCCGAGCCTGCTGGCCGCGTATACAGCTGCGATCGCCTGGGGGCAGTTGGGAAGGCATATCATGACGAAATCCCCCTTTCCGGTTCCGGAAGCGGCCATTCTCAGCGACAGTGAATTTACCTGTTTCAGCAGATCCCCGTAAGTTTCCCTGATTCCCGCGAAAGAGTATGCCGGGGAGCCGGGGTTTCCGGCGGCCGTGTCTCTGAGGACCTCGTACAGCGTTTTCGCGGGTATTCCGGGATCGCATGTCATATCAGGGATGCATACGCCGTTTTATATAAATCCGCCGGGAGAATCCGTTTTTAAGGAATTCCGGCGCATATCAGGTGTTTTTATACGGAGGAGAACGTACGGTGCCGTGTACGGTGATCGCGTTTGACAGTCAACCAAGATACGGAGTCTCCCGCCCGTTTGCGCTCCATGGATGTTCTGAAAGGTATCGCGATATCGATTATTGTCATACTTCACATAGGAATAGTTGTCAAAAGCGACGTGGGCGAGCCGTCCCCGATCGTGCAGGCGCTGTATCTGGGACTGATCTCGTTCTTTATAATGTCCGGTTATTTCTTCAAGCCCGGAAGGGGATTCGTTGAAAACATGAGGCGCCGTCTCAAAGTCTTGTTTTTCGCGCTTATAATCGCAGCTGTCTTTCTGTCCCTCATATGCTTCCTCTGGTGCCTTCTGTGGGGCCAGCCCACCGGCCTGGACGATCTGGGTCTCTGCGTCGAGAGAGCGCTGACCCTCGAGCGCAGCTTCATGGATTTCGACATCAGGGCTCCCGATCCGAGGATTCCGTGGGCGATATGCGGTTTCTCTGCGGGATATTATTTCCTGTGGGTGCTTCTGTTCGCGTGCGTTATCTTCTACGCCGTCGCCGATCGTATCAGAGACAACTGGAAGCTGGGCGCTCTGGTCATCGCGGCGCTGCTGGGAATAACCATCGCGTACAGGGAGCTGTTCCACTTCAGCCTTCCTTTCAACTTCAATCTGTGTCCCATCGCCGCCGTGTTCATGATAATAGGAATGTATCTCGCGAAGCACGGCATTGTGGAAAAGATAGAGTCCGCGGGACTTCGGAGCGGCAGGTTCTGGGCGGTGTTCCTGGCCAGCACGGCGGTCACTCTGGCGCTGGTGTTCCTGTTCCCGCCGAGCATAGATTTCGACTTCATGAATTTCGGAAAGTACGGAGGATATTCCGCCATACCGTACACCGTAGAGGCGACGATCGCGTTCATCATGCTGGCGTGTCTGTGTTTTGTCATTTCCAGGATTCCGCTTATCTCGGACGTATTCTCCGAGACGGGAAAGCACACCATGGGAATTCTGATTCTGCACTTATTCATCGCCAAACTGATTCTGGCGCCGTTCTTCACGTTCGGCACCGACGTAAGCCTGGCATCGGATTTCACCGGTCCGATGAGATACGTTCTGGCCGTCGCGTCTCTGGTGATATGCTATCTGATATGCGCATACGGCCCGTCTGTCGTGAAGCGCATATTATCGAAAGAAAAAGCCTGAGGCCGCCGGCGTTCCGCAGAGGAATACGGCCGGTTCTCCGGCATGTCTGCTGTTCGGGAATTATTAACATTAATGCCCGTCAGAGGCGATTATTATTAACATTATGCTCATATTTTAATAACAAAACCCCGAACGGGTCCTTATGAAAGCGGCCCTGGTTTCAGTAATAGCGGTCATCGCGGCGTCGGTCATCATCGTGGCGGCGGTTTTCGCCCTGTCCTCCGGAGACGACGATAAAGACACCATAACGGTGACCATGAGCTGGGAGAAAAGTCTGGTCGAAGATATCGCCGGCGATGATTTCAAAGTGGTCTCCATGACGGGGTCCGGCTTCAGCCCCCACG
>JAEEKU010000175.1 GCA_016282555.1 Methanomassiliicoccaceae archaeon | reverse complement strand
GTTCGGAATGCCGGAGCGGAATCACTGTTTTTCTTTATGCCGCTTAACCACGGCGCCTCTGGTGAGGTTCCTCAGCTTCCCGAATCTGGAATCTTTCTCGAAAGAACTGCGGTCGTCGATGCGATCGTCGTCGTCCATAAGCGGCCCGCCCAGGATTATGTAGGGATATCCGCCGCGGTTCTCGATTTCGCATTCGATTCCGTACACCGCTTCGATGTTCTCCTTGGTCATGACCTCCTCCGGAGTTCCGATGGTGTACACCACTCCGGGCCTGGCCATCATTATGATCCTGTGGGCGTACTTCGACGTTATATTGAGATCGTGGCTTATGGTGATCACAGCGATTCCTTTCTTCTCCGCGAACGCTCTCAGAAGCTCGGTCACGTACACCTGGTACTTCACGTCCAGATTCGCGGTCGGCTCGTCGAGTATCATCACCGGGGTCTCCTGGACGATTCCCCTCGCGATCGCGACCTTCTGGTGCTGTCCGGCGGAGAGCTCGTTGAAATTGCGGTTGGCCAGATTCCTTATGCGGAGCAGCTTCATAGCCCTGTAAGCCATCTCCAGATCCCTGTGCTCCGAACCCCATGTGCGGTGATTGTACCTTCCCACGAGTATCGTATCCAGAACGGACATGGCGAAGGTCTCGTTTGTGGCCACGGGAACGTATCCGATGTGCTTCGCGATGTCCTTGCGGCTCATCTCCTCTATATCGGTCCCGTCTATGGACACTTTCCCCGAAGTGGGAACGAGAATCTTATTGAGGCACTTGACCAGGGTGGATTTCCCCACGCCGTTGGGCCCTATGATGCAGTACAGCCCGGGCTCGTCTATCGTGAGATCGATGTCCCGGATGATCAGATGCTTCGGATTGTATCCGAAGGAAACTCCGCTCAGTTCGATCTTCGTCATGCGGACCACATCTTTTTACGGCTTCCGAGAAGCAGAAGCAGGAATATCGGACCGCCGACGAACGACATGACGACTCCTACCTGCACGACGTTAGGATACAATATCACTTTTCCTATGGCGTCGGCGACGATCAGCAGCATGGATCCGAATACGGCGCAGGCCGGAATGAGGAACCTGTTGTCGGAGCCGATGAACAGCCTGGTTATGTGCGGCGCGACCAGTCCCACGAATCCTATGAGCCCGGTGAAGCTCACTATGACCGCCGAGACCAGTCCCACGAGAATCAGACACCAGACGCGCATCCTGCCGGCGTTTATCCCCATCGCCTTCGCGCTCTCGTCGCCGGTTGCGAGCACGTTCAGCCTTCCGGAGATGAACAGGCTGATCAGCACTCCCGCGAGAGTGACCGCGAACATGATCGGAAGATTCTCCCATTTCACTATCTCCAGCGTACCGACCTGCCATCTGTAGATCGCCTGCATCTGCTGCGGATCCGCCCATATCATCAGGACCGTGGTGATCGCGTTGAATATGTACATCACCCCTATTCCCGCCATGATCATGGTGGTCGGAGACGAGTCTTTCATCTTAGAAATGAGGACCATCATCCCCACGGGTATCAGCGAGAACGCGAAAGCCCCTATGACGACGGTATCGGTGGAGGCGAAGAGCGCCCCGGTGGCCGTCATGGCGATGGTGGCGCCGAGGGACGCTCCCGAGGACACTCCCGTGGTATACGGATCGGCCAGCGGATTCTTCATGGTGTTCTGCATGACGGCTCCGCACACCGCCAGCCCGGCCCCCGCGATAATTCCGGCCAGCACGCGCGGGAGACGGAGCTCCCATACGATGAAGTCGTAACCGTCGTTCACGATGTTGCCGCAGATATGGTTCCATATCGTCTCGTACGTCTCCATGATCGTTATCTTCATGCTTCCGACGGTAATCGTGTATCCGGCGACGAAAACGATCGCTATGAAACATATTACGATGAAAACGTACTTCCACCAGCGGCTGTGAAGGTAATAGGCTAGAGTGGTCTTCAGAGCGGAATCGGAATCCACGGGGGCGTCCCACTCGTCGACCGATTCCACCACCGATCTGCTCAGAAGAGGATCGTCGTGTATATCCTGCATCGATCGTCCTCCCGCGGCTGTATCTGCTTTTATCGGAAATCATCAGAGTCATGCATCCTGTGTGTTTAACTTTTTAACGCGTTTCCCGGAATCGTAACGGATCCAGAAGGATCACGTGGGGCCGCCCCCCGGCGTCGACTATGCTGCAGCCGACTCCGTAAACGTCTCTTATCGAGGATTCGGTGATCACCTCCTCCGGAGGGCCGGAGGCGTAGACCACGCCGGGGGGAGCCATCATTATTATCGTGTCGGCGAACCTGGCGGCTATGTTGAGATCGTGGCTGATCATGATGACGGACATCCCGCTTCTGGACGCGAGATCTTTGAGAGTCATCGCGACCTGTATCTGGTGTCTCGCGTCGAGATTGGCCGTGGGCTCGTCGAGAAGAAGGAATCTGGGCGTCTGGGCGAGGCCGCGGGCGATGACCATCCTCTGATGCTGCCCGGCCGAGAGCTCGTCGGAGCCGCGCATTGCCAGATCCCTTATGCCCATCATGTTCAGAGTCCTCCTGACTATCTCCCTGTCCAGAGGGCTCGCGTTTCCCAGCTTCTGATGCGGCCTTCTCCCCATCATGACGGTGTCGAAAACGGTCATGGAGAACATGTCCCCGCTGACGACCGGGACGAAAGCGACGAGTCTGGCGAGCTCTCTGGGACGGATGCCGGAAATATCCCTGCCGCCGATGGTTATTCTTCCGGCCGAGGGCTTGTATATCCCGTCCAGACACTTCACGAGAGTGGATTTCCCCACCCCGTTGGGGCCGATTATGCAGGTCAGGCCGGGGCGATCCACCCGGAAATTGATTCCGCAGAGAACCTTCGCGCTTCCGTAGGAGTATTCCAGATTTTCGACGGACAGTCTCATCCCCAGACCTCCTTGCGTTGTCTGACGACCAGATACAGGAACAGAGGCCCTCCGAGGAACGCCGTGACCACTCCGACCTGCAGAACCGCCGGGGAGATGATGGTGCGCCCGATCAGATCCGATACGATCAGAAGCAGGGCCCCGAACGCCGCGGAAGCGGGCACCAGATAGCGGTTGTCGGCGCCGACGAACATTCTGGCTACGTGCGGAGCAACCAGCCCCACGAACCCTATTATCCCCGTGAAGCTGACTATGGACGCGGCTATGAGGGAGACGGCCGTAAGCAGGATTATGCGCATGGCGGACGCGTTCATCCCCAGGGAATTAGCGCTCTCGTCTCCCGCAGAGAGGACGTTGAGATCCCTGGACAGCAGCATCACGGCCGCCCCTCCCGCGATAGTCACCCCCAGCATAACCGGCAGATCGTCCCAGTGAAGCCCGTCGAAGGAGCCGACCTGCCACTGGTAGACCGCTTCCAGATCGTTGGGATCCGCCCAGAGCCTTATGACCGTCGTTACGGCATTGAAAATGTACATGACGGCGATTCCGGCGAGAATCATGCTCACCGGAGAGACTTTCTTTATCATAGAAACGGAGATTATCATTCCCGTGGGAATGAGGGAAAACAGAAACGCGCTCGCCACGACGGTTCCGTCGCCGGCGAGAACCCCGGAACCGTAGCAGATCGCGACGGTGGCTCCGAAGCACGCTCCCGACGAGATTCCGGTCGTGTAAGGATCGGCGAGGGGGTTCTTCAGAGTGCTCTGCATCGCGGCCCCGGCCAGAGCCAGTCCCGTTCCCGCGACCGCCCCCAGCGCGAGCCTGGGCATGCGGAGATTCCAGACCACGTGATCTTTGATCTCCTCCGCGCGATCCAGCGGGGGAACGTCCATTCCGAACAGGTTCTGGATGTTCCGGATTATATGGTCGAAGATAATCTGATAAGATTCGGCTACCCCTATCGGATAATCTCCGATGGTAACCGAGACGCCCATTACAATGATTATGCCGGCCGCGGCGGCCAGTATGAACAATATCTTTCTGAGAATGTATTTCTCGTAAACGGCATCCTCGGCGCGGGTTCCGCTCTCTCCGTCCGCCCATTCCTCGTAGACGGAGTAGTTCTGCTCCACCTCTCCGGATGTCTCGTCCGAGTCCATGTCAGTAAAAAAAGGGGGAGGGATAACCCCTCCGTTTGAATCAGAGCGCGAATCCTCCGTGCTGGACGACGTTCATTCCGATGCCGCAGAACTGATCGATGTACTGCTGCAGATATCCGGAGACGTCGACGTCCGCGAATTCCTCTGGGTAGAACCACTTGGCCATGTACAGAACTCCCACCGGGTAGGAGGGTCCGATGAAGACCTCGAGGTTCAGAATGTGGAAGTTGCCATGGGTGCACGCGCTGGTCAGAGCGAAATCCTTCTTCAGATCGTCGAGGGCTTCCCTGAGCTGGGCATCGTTCCACTGGTACGCGGTGCTTCCCTTAGAGAAGATGATGAACTGAGGATCTTTGGAAAGGATCCACTCCATCGTCAGATTGGTGTAGTACTCCTCGGAGGGGCCGATATCCTTGACGATGTTGTACCCGCCCGCTCTGACGGAGTTCTCGTATTGTCCGGAACCGGATTTCTTGGTGGAAAGAGGCTTTCCCGCATCGAGAACCAGAACCGTAGGTTTCTGAGAGTCGGACTTGTTTCCGACGACCTCTTCGACCATGCCGAGTATTCCCTCCGCCCATTTGATGTATTCTCTCGCCTGGGCTTCGTGCTGGGTGATGTACCCGAGAGTGATCATTCCGGAAAGGACCTGTCCCTCTTCCCAGGTGGGAAGCCTTATGACGTCCATGGAGGAGCTTCCGATATCGGTTTCGAGGGTGGCGGCGAACCATTTCTTGGTACCGCACAGATACGCGTCCGCGTGAAGATCGAGAACCTTTTCGACGCTGGGCGTGAACCTGCTGCCGATGCTGGGAAGGTTCATGAACTCGGGGAAATAGGTAGGCCACTCGTACGAGAAATCATCGATGGCGATGATCTGGGACGAGAGGCCGAGAGTCCTGGCGGCTTCCAGGGTCTTGTTGTACGTCGCGATGATCTTTCCGGTCACGGGATAATGGACGGATGCGATCTCGTTGTCGACGTTGTAGTAGTAGATCACCTGCTTCTTCTGGTTGATCATGTCCTTGACGAAGGCTACGTCTTTCTGATCGATTCTGCCGTCGTTGTTCGCGTCCGCATAGGGATAATCGCTGACGGTTCCGCCGACGCTGATGACATACTCTATCGCGCGGACGTCGATGAAATCGATATCGCTGTCGAGATCGGCGTTTCCGAGAACCGTAAGGGACTCGGACATGCCCTTGGGGGCGACGAATTCCTGAGACGTCCCCTCGATATCCGCCTGGCAGAGAGGCAGGAGAGTGGGGACTTTGGTAACGTCGGTTCCGGAGATGGTGGTGAATTTGTCGAAATACTCCTGGAGCAGGGCGATTCCCTCGGTCTTGTCGAAGAGATCCGGCCAGATAAGGGATCCGAGGTAGGGGATTCCGGAGATTCCAGGGAGGGTTCCGTAGACTTCGTAGGAGATGGAGTAAATCTGCCCGTTCTTGTACGCAGAGCTGGTCTTGTAGTCCTGCATCATTCCGTTGATGAAGTCGATGTACTCCTGC
>JAEEKU010000174.1 GCA_016282555.1 Methanomassiliicoccaceae archaeon | reverse complement strand
GGCTCGTACGGCATGAAAGGCGCTCCCTCTACAGTTTTTATGACGGGCTCTTTCTTTTTTTCGAACGATCCGCCGAAAAGACTGGTCTGGCTGCTTACGGAATCTCCATCGATATATGCTCCGCAGTTCCGGCATCTGGAACATCCCGGAGGCATGAGGCTTTTGCACCTGCTGCAGAACATACCGTGCATGAAGCCCTATCGGGATGTTGATTATAATCTATGCGTTAAGGTCCTCTCCGATCGCAGGTTTTTTCGCAGAGGTTTTTTGTTTTCATGGTTTTCAATGTGTTTTTTTGCTGCCGCAGCCTGGTATGTCATGGCTTTTATCATGTATTTTTCTGCTTCTTCGATTTTTCCGGCACTGATAAGCACCTCCGCTATCCCCTCGCAGATTTCAGACGCGTTTATGCAAAAATCATCGTCTGCGGATCCGGACAGCTCGTCGAATACCATTATCGCTTTCGCGGAGTCGGAAATGAAATCATCGATTTTTCCCGATTCCGCCGAGCACTTGCCTCTGAAAACATATGTCGCCGCGAGAATCTCCAGATTATCGAGGGCTTCTTTGCGGAGAAGGGTGATCCCAGTGTCGATGACTTCTGAGTAGCACTATAGTGCATCATCATATCTTTCAGAATCGAATTCTATGTTTCCTATGTCGAACAGGGCGGATATCCTGCAGTTTTCCATCCACGGATCGGTTTTTCCCGAAGTCAGTTCGATGGTTTTATTCAGATAGATCAGAGCGGTTTCTTCATCTTCCTCTATGAGAAGATCCGAGGAATCCATACAGGTGCGGACCGCTCTCTTCGAATCGAAATGCCTTGCAGTCCCGTTCAGTTTATCGAGTTTTTCAGCGGCCTTGCGGAGATGCGGCGCGGCATCCAGACCCAGCTGGCCACACATTTTTCCCAGCGCCGTATGAACATAAATGAAAGTGCCGGGATCGGTTTCGATTTCTTCTGTGAGGGCGGCCGCATACTTCAGATCATCCAGGGAAGAAGAATACAGCTCCAGCATGCTCAGAACGTTTCCGCGGTTCGCAAGAGCTTCGATAAGTTCTCCGGAGGGTTCCTGTTCCTCGAGTCTGCCGATCTCTTCATTGTACTCGGCAAGAGTTTTCAGCAGGTATTCTTCGGAGTTCAGACTCATAATAACTGATTTCTGGACTCTATATAGGTAATTTTCCCCTGCAATCTTTTTATCGGTTGCCTTTATTGATGCTCATGGTCCGCAGAGAAATGCTTATCGTCCACAGGATGTCCTGCCCGGGGGGCGGTATTCTCTCGTCGGTTCCCGTGCTCTCCGCTTCTGGTTCCGGCTGCTGCGCGGTTCCGTCATCTATAGTTTCAGGCTGCTGCGAGCTGGAGGTGTCCGATTCAGATTTCGGACGGCTGCTTTCAGAGATTCCGGATAAACGCATACGTTCCTTATATGCCGGGTATCTTTTTTCGGAAAAACAGCTTGATCTCCTTATCGATCTTGCCGGAAGGGGCGGTATCCCAGTGTACGCTGTTCCTCAGATGCCTGAATCAGAGTACGGCAATCGTACGTTCGTCTCCAAGGCTGCGGATCTTTGCAGAAAAGCAGAACTGGCCGTGTTCGACCGCAGTACTTTCCGGATTATTTCCGGTAATGTTCCGACTGATGCGGAGAGCGTTGCGGAGGTTTTCAGACGCAGCGGGTTATGCGGTTCGAATCCGGTGCTTATCATCCCGGATGAAGATCATCGCGCTATTAGGATGTACTATAGTGATAGAACTATAGGGATACAATTGGAGCGCGTATGTTTCGAAAACGGTTGTCCCGATGATGCGGCCGATGCCGCGGGTTTCTTGATCGCCGGGGCACTGGACTCTTATGTTCCTTTTGAAAAAGCCGTGAAGATAGCTTCGGATCTTCTGCCTGATTATTACTCCGGCGATTCCGGATTTATTCTGCGCTATTTATCTGCTATCGAAAGTGGCAGCATGTTCCGCACAGCCGTCTCCGACGAGGATATAAAATCAGCCGCATCCCTCGCCGGAACCATCTGGCCGGAAGCGTACGCGGGGATTATAACCGGGGAGCAGATCGATTATATGGTAAGCAAGTTCCAGTCGGAAAAAGCCATCAGAGATCAGATTTCCGGCGGATATACATACGTAATACTTTCCGAAAACGGCAGCGACAAGGGGTACGGCTCTTACAGGCCGGACGGGGATTCCCTCTTTGTTTCGAAAATTTACGTCAGCAGAGACTGCCGCGGAAAAGGATACGGAAAGAAACTAATAGAGTACATGACGGAAGCCGGTAGGTCCCTGGGCATGTCTTCTCTTTATTTGACTGTCAACAGAAACAATGCGAACGCGATCTCTTTTTATGAGGCGGCGGGATTTCGCAAAGCGGGAACCAGAGTTGCCGATATCGGGGGCGGATTTGTGATGGATGATTACGTGATGGAGCTTAGTTTATGAAAGGATCGAAGGCCGCTTCCGTCTCCCGCGATGTTTCCGACGAGGATCTTCTGCGGAATCTGTCGGAATCTGCCGAATCGGGAGATCCCGCGGCTATGTTCAATCTCGCGCGTCTGTATGAGACCGGTTCTCTGGTTGAAGGTGACTGCGGCAGAGCGTTCGCCCTGTACTGTCTGGCCGTCGGTTCGGGCCTCAGAGAAGCCGTATTCCCCATGTCCGTGCTCGCTCTCGAAAACGATCTGGATATGGAGGGGATGGATCCTCTTCTCAATTACAATCCGCAGGGGGCATCCAGACTGGATGCGGTCAGGGCCCTCGGGGAGGCGTATTACTTCGGAGACGGCACGGAGCCCGACGAGGAGAAAGCCTTCCAGTACTTCCGCGCCGGTTCTTATTTCAAAGATCCGGCATGCATGTTCGACTGCGCCGCGATGATTCTCGGCGGCAAAGCCGCAGCCGAGTATCCGGGACAGGAATACGATCTTCTGCTGGAGTCCGCGGAGGCCGGTTACGGTCCTGCGGCGGAAATCGTCAGAAAATCAGAGGAATCCGCCGATGTTCATTCCGACGACCGAGAAAGAGCTCCGCAGACTGGGCTGGGACGGCCTCGATATAATTCTCGTTTCCGGAGACACCTATACAGACAATTCCTACAACGGTTCGGCCGTGATAGGGCACTGGCTTATCGATCACGGCTTCAGAGTCGGCATGATAGCGCAGCCGGATACCGGAACGTCCGATGATATCCTGCGTCTCGGGATCCCTGAGCTGTTCTGGTCCGTATCGGCGGGATGCGTCGACTCCATGGTAGCTAATTACACATCTTCCAACCGCCGCAGGAAGGACGACGATTTCACTCCCGGAGGATTAGCAGGGAAGCGTCCCGACAGGGCTTCTATTGCTTACACCAATCTCATAAAAAGATATTCGAAAGGCAAGCCGGTCGTTCTGGGAGGGATCGAGGCCAGTCTCCGCCGCATAGCGCATTACGACTGCTGGTCCGATTCCGTGAGAAGATCCGTTCTTCCTGATTCCAAAGCCGACGCGATAGTTTACGGGATGGGGGAGCTGTCGAATCTGGAGATAGCCGGATGCATGAAATCCGGAAGCGACTGGAGGGGGACCAGGGGCATCTGCTACATGGCCTCTTCGCCGCCGCCGGGTTTTACAGAGCTGCCGCCGTACGAGGAATGCGCCCGGGACAAGGACGCTTTCGCCGAGATGTTCCGTATTTTTTCCGGCAACTGCGATCCGATCTCCGGCAGGGGAATGTTCCAGCGCCACGGGGACAGATATCTCGTTCACAATCCTCCGCAGAGGAATCTGACCACGGAAGAACTGGATTCCGTTTACGAATCGGATTTCGAGAACGCGGTCCATCCCTATTACGCCGCACAGGGGCACGTGAAGGCTATGGACACGGTCAGAAACTCCATCACTACCCACCGCGGATGCTACGGGGGTTGCTCGTTCTGCGCGATAGCTGTTCATCAGGGCCGCGCCGTCGTTTCCCGCTCCAGGGAATCCATAATCAGGGAAGCTGAGAAAATCGCCTCCAAACCGGGTTTCAACGGAATAATCCAGGATGTCGGAGGGCCTACTGCCAATATGTACGGGATCGACTGCGCGAAGAAGGCGAAGTGCGGAGCCTGCACCGGCAGGGCGTGTCTGGGAAAGAAACCGTGTCCGGAGCTGCATATAGATCACGGAAAGCAGACAGAACTGCTCTCCGAGATCCGCAGGATACCGGGAGTCAGGAAAGTTTTCGTGAATTCGGGGATACGCTACGACATGATCGTCGCCGATCACGCGAACGGGAGAAAATATCTGGACGAGCTGGTGGAGCATCACGTCTCCGGACAGATGAAAATAGCGCCGGAGCATGTCTCCCGCAGGGTTCTGGATCTCATGGGCAAACCTTCCGCGGACGTTCTGACGGAATTCAAGGAAATGTTCGACGAATCGAACAGAAAATTCGGAAAGAACCAGTTTCTCACTTACTACTTCATAGCCGCGCATCCCGGTTCGCGCGAGGAGGATATGAAAGAACTGTCCGCTTTCTGCCATACGGTCCTGAAGACCAATCCGGAGCAGGTCCAGATCTTCACTCCTTCTCCCTCCACTGTTTCTACCATGATGTACTACACCGGAAAAGATTTTTCCGGAAAAAAGGTTTTTTCGGAGCACGTTCTCGGACTGAAGGAACGGCAGAAAGAAATCGTGGTCGGCCGGAGGAAACGCAGTTGATTGTTTACGGAGCAGGAAACGAAAGTCGCGACGTCGAAGTGATATTCGAAAAAACGGGGAACAGCGTATGCAGGTACAAAGCAGGCAAGAAGCCCTTCGTTGCGGTTTCCGATTATTTGGAGGACGCGCCCCAGGACGTAATAAGAGATCTTGTGAAGTTCCTGTTCGGCAAAAACGGGCCGTGTCCGGCGAAGTTCGAGGAATACGTTTCGTCCGATGCTTTCGTAAATGCGAAAAGGCCCCTGTTTCTCAGCCGGAGCCGCAAGTTCAGATATACGGCGGAGGGTTCCGTCTATAATCTGCACGACTCCGTCCGGAGGCTTCTGGATTCCGGGCTGGTAACAGAGTCCGATGTAAGGAATGTTTACTTCACATGGACGGTCAGGAGCGCGGTCAGGCTGCTCGGCACGTGCTATTCCATGTTCCGCGTCATCTCCGTATCCTCCGCTCTGGATTCCGAAGATGTTCCGGAGACGCATCTGGATTATGTGGTTTATCACGAGATCCTGCATATACGCCAGGGTTTTCACATGAAGAAGATCCATCACGACGCCGCATTCAGGATTCAGGAGAACAGATATCCGGACTGCAGGAGGATCAGAGAGGAACTTTCCAGGCTTGATAAGCGAAGGCTTCCTCTGGAAGCGCTTTCATACGTGATTTCGGATGCGCCTGATGATTCTGGCGGGAACTCCGCCGGCCACGACGTTTTCCGGAACGTCTCTGGTTACGACCGCGCCCGCGGCTATTACCGAATTGTCGCCGACAGTCACTCCGCGGAGGATCGTAGCGTGAGATCCTATCCAGACGTTTCTTCCCAGCCTGATGGGGGATGTCAGCAGTTCATGTCTGCGACATGGATCCAGATTGTGATCGATGGTCGCGAAAACGACCTGATGCCCGATGAAGCATCCGTCGCCGACGGTTATGCCGCCCTGATCCTGAAAACAGCATCCGGAGTTGATGAAAACTCCCTTTCCGATGGTTATGTTTTTGCCGAAATCGGAATAGATCGGGGGGAAGAGGCAGAAATCATCGGGTATATCCTTGCCGGTAAGCTCCGACATAAGTCCGCGCAGCTCGCTCTCCTCATGGAATCCGGTGTTGATTTCCGCGGTTATCCTCTGAGCCTCTCTGGCATATTTTCTCAGGATGCCCTGTCCTTTTTCATCATCTGAAACGAAATCCCCGGAGTTAAGTTTCCCGAGCAGAAGCTCCAGTTCCGGATCGGCGTCTTTTCCCATGTTACCGCGGATAAAGGGCTGGTTATTAACAGATGCTGAAAAAAACTGCGGACAAAATATAAGATCGTCAAGGTTTTCCGGAACTCATGAACAGGATGCTGCTGATTTTCGCCGCAGTATTGCTGGCGGCCGCCGCTGCATGCGCCTGTATCTTTCTGATGCAGAACGGCGGGGAACCACCGGCTCCGCAGGACGATGCCGGAGACGGTCCCGGGAAGGACGGGAACGGGGATGCCGGGAAAGATCTCGTGATGACGGTGGACGGAAGAAGGGTCGATACAGTCTGGGAGAGCAATCCGTCCGTCGAGGCCATCAGAAAGCTGGCCGCGGAAGGTCTGACTATAGCGATGGAGAGATACGGCGGCTTCGAGCAGACCGGGAGCATGGAGAAGGCCGTGGAAAGAAACGATTCCGCAATCACCGTCGGTCCGGGAGACATAGTTCTCTACCGGGGAATCCAGATATGCCTGTACTACGGGGAGAATACATACGATTTCACCAGGCTGGGCAGGATACAGAACATGTCCGTGCCGGAGATAACGGCTATGCTCGACAAGCCGGGAGTCACCGTCGTTTTCTCTCTCGGATGATTTCAGGTTTCCGGGGATCGTCTGCATTGCGGGAGATTATTTATCACCCGGTCCGATCCCGGCGTATCAGCCGGAGTTTAGAGGTGTCGTCATGTCCGGAGAAGAGAAGAGGGGATTCGTATTCAGCACGCCGGACGGCGATGAGGAGCTGTCCGCGGAAGAGGTTAAAGAGCTGGCGGCCGGGGGAGATCCGGACGCGATGTACGCTTTGGGAATGGCGTATCTCTTCGGCTGGGATACCGAAGAGGACGCGGAGAAGGGATACATGTATCTGGAGAAAGCCTCCGCCTCCGGCCAGACAGAAGCGTCGGTGCTTCTGATAAGGCTCTTCATGCAGGGGGAATACGACGGTATAGACTCTCCGAAAGCCGCGGAGATGGCGATAGAGGCCGCGAAGACTGGCAATCCGGAGGCGCAGATGTACGCGGGGCTCGCTTACATGGACGGGATCTCCGTCGGGCAGGATTATTCCGAGGCGGCCAGATATTTCAGGCTGTCATCCAACCGCGGGAATTCCGATGCGAAAACTAATCTCGCGTATCTTTATCAGGAAGGTCTCGGCGTCCCGAAGGACGAGAAGAAGGCTTTCACTCTTTACAGAACCGCGGCCAGGGGAGGAAACGTCAATGCCATGTTCCACCTCGGCGTATGCTACGAGTTCGGAGTCGGAACCGGCATCGATACAGGATCCGCCGCGGAATGGTACAGGAAAGGATCCGACGAGGGGGATATATTTGCAATGGAGCGCCTGGGATACCTTTATCTGGAAGGTCCGGGGGGATTCGCCCGGGACGAAGAGGCGGCGTTCGAATGGTTTCTCAAATCGGCGCTCGGCGGGTCGGTCTCGTCGATGAAGATGACCGGCATGATGTACCTGAGGGGCACAGGCACTCCGCGGGATCCCGCCGAAGCGGAAAAGTGGCTAAAGATGGCCGCTGACAACGGGGATTCCGGAGCCGCGGAGATGCTGGCTTCTCTTCTGGAGAAATGATTAATTACCGATGCGATACGGCCCCCGATAGTTATGGATTCAGATGTGATCTATGAGGCTGCGGAAGCCGAATACCGCAAAGGGCTGGCGTATCTCTACGGAACCGATGTTCCGGTCGATTACGTAAAAGCGGCGGAGCTTTTCGCCAGTTCTTCGGAAAAGGGGTATATGCCGGCTCTGAGGGAGCTCGGGATGATGTATTTCTCCGGACAGGGGGTCGGAAAAGATCTGGAAAAAGCGGTCAGTTATCTCGGGCAGGCAGCCGATTCTCTGGATCCCAGCGCGCTCTACCATCTCGGGCTGATGTACGAATCGGGAACCGGCGTGGAGAAGGATCTCCAGAAAGCCGTCAGGATGCTGGCCTATGCGGCGGAGATGGGATTCCCGGGAGCGGATTCGGACGCGGAGAGGGTGGATTCCGTTCTCACGGAGCAGAGGAACAAGAATCTCCGTGCGAGGCCTCTTCTGAAGCTCCAGATCTCGGACGTCGACGTGGAAGCCGCCTGCTGCAAGCCGATGCTGGACTCCCTGCTTTCCCAGGATATCGTTTTCATAGACTCGTTCAAAGGCCCCGCGCTTCTGGGAGAGGACAAGGACGGGATGGACGCGGTTCTGGATCGCTGCCCCTTCTGCGGGGCTCCGGTGCAGATAGTCCCGCGCGGCATAAGATACCGATCGTCCCCCTGATCCCGCGGAGCACTGCCGGCCGGAGGGATAGAGATATATACGGATGATTCGGATTCAAGATCAAAGCGGCGGGACGAAAAAGAAACTGGATTGGAACAAAACCCCTTATCCCGCTGCCTCAAACCGTTTTTTCCTTCTCTTCCGCTCTTTCGAAGACGAGCGCGTTCAGTCTGTAGACGATCTTCTTCCATTCCCTGATTTTTTCCTCGGCGGGCCCTTCGACGTATATCCGCGTAGCGCAGCGGTTCCGGTATTCGTAGAGGCTGATGACAGATTCCCTCTCCTCCGGCAGCAGAAGGCCGTTCTTCAGGCCGAGAAGGACGCACAGGGCTATGGATGCTGTATCTTCAGTTTCCGTGATCCCGAGAAGGTACATCAGAGTATCCAGTATAGTGTTCGCCGAATAGATCGCTCCGCAGTCGGGAGTGGTGCGGAACACGTCGTCCAGAGCCTCCGGCGCGAGTATTATGCATCCGTTGTTGCATCTGGCTCTTCTTACGACCGTATCGATCTGTTCCGCATACCTGTTTTCGGGGTTGGTGCTGAGAAAGTTCGAAAGCTCTTCGACGGACTCGTCGTCCAGTTCCGACAGCGAATACGTGTCGCCGGAGATCCCGTTCCGTCTGAGAAGATCCTCGTCGCTCAGAGGAGACAGCGTGATGTTGTGCTTGATCACCCTGACGAAAGGAACTCTGGGTTCCTCGTCGATCCTGAATTCGTCGTTTTTTATTTCGTCCGTCTCTTTGTCTTCGCTCATGATGTCTTCGCCTCCGTCATCGGTTTCCGTTATATTTTTCTCTTTCCGGAACCCAGAGTTCCGCCTTTTTTATTATTTCGCAGATGAGCTCCCCGTCTTTATGTATCCAGAAATTCCTGTCGCACACGATCACCAGATTCTTTCTGACTCTGGAGACCGCCGTGTTGATCGCCCTCAGGCCTATCGGGGTCTCCGAGCTCGTGAATCTCAGGGGAACCTCCTTTTCCCCGGAGCCGTTGTCGGCCACGCTGATTATCACAGTATTCCATTCCCTTCCCTGGGAGGAATGGACGGTCATCACGCAGTCGGAGTATTTACCCAGATTGTGCTTGAGAAGCTTTGCCTGGCTGGAGTAGGGGGTGAGAACGGCCGTCTCCGAAGGCTCCGGATCCTCGGATTCCAGATACTCCAGCACCGAATCCTTTTCCGCCTCGTTCTCCCGGTCTCTGCGCTCTCCGCATACGGCGTCGATGCAGATTATCCTCAGTCCGGAACCGGCGTTCCCTTTCATCCCGTTCCTGTAGACGAAGCTGTCCAGAATCTCGGCCAGATCCGGTCCGAACCTGCGGGTTTCGGTAAGTTCCGACAGTTTAGTAAGACCGAGATAGGCTTCCCTCCCGGATCTGTACGAATAGATGACAGAATCTGGATTTTTCGTGAGAAGCTCTTCGCAGTAGAGGGCGTTCATATCCCAGAGAAAGACGTTCTTCATGGCGGTGTTCCTTTCCATCCAGGAGAGGATCATATCCCTTCCGATCTCGCATACGGGAGGGAGCTGCATGTGGTCTCCGAGAAACGTCACCGGAACGCCGTTGGAGAAAAGGAGGATAGCGTGCATAAGGCTGCAGTATCCGGCCTCGTCCAGGAATATTCTGTCCGCGTCCAGCTCCATGCGCCCGTCGTCTGCGGAGCCGCGCGGCCTGAAGCGGGATACGAACTGCAGAGGCGTTCCGGCGATGACCGAAACGTCCGCGAGCCGGCGGTCGGTGCATTCCGAGGATAATCTCTCCTTTTCCCGGGTGAGCCTCAGCATCAGCTGGATTATGTCCTGATCCGTCATTTTTCCGTACTCGGGGATGCTGAGCGCCGGCCTGTCGCGGTCGCACAGAGCGGACTGCGCCTCCGATATCGCGTCGCGGAATCCGGTTTCCTCTCCCGCATCTCCGCTCCCGGAGCCGGGGGTTTTCGTTATTGTCTCCATTTTTTTCCTGATGCGCGCGCTGTTCCTTTCGAATAAGATCTCTTTCAGATTGCCGATGCATTCGGCGATTCTCTCGGTTCTGTTCTGGGCCTGCCTGTTCTCGCACATCTCCGGGTGCTCCGCCAGAAAGCTTTTGCTGGGTATCCCCAGCCTGAGTATCTTCCCTCCCAGCGTCTTCTCGCTGAACGCGGCCAGTATTCCCCTGAGCATCTGCTCCACGGAATTGTTCGTGGGGGCGAACAGGGCGATCCTCATCCCGCCGTCTATGCAGGTTTTGACGCAGGCGGCCAGAACGAACTGCGTTTTTCCCGTGCCCGGCGCGCCCCAGACGTACGCTAGTCTGTTAGAGAGAACGTTAGCTACCGCCTCCCTCTGCTGTCCGGAGGGCATCGATCCCGGGGGAAAAACGGGCTCGGAATAAATCGGATCGGCATCCGGAAGACGGATCGAGTCTCCGTACAGATCTATAAAAGTCTTCACGGATTTTATCAGGAATTTCATGTCGGATACGATGAGGAGTCTGGGATGGGAGATGCTCAGGCGCGAAAGAACCGCCGGTTCCGGGCGTATCAGTATAGTTTTCGTTATCTCGTCGTACCTGGTGAACCCCGCTTCCTCCTCCTGAAGGAGATCGGAATCTATCATGAGCATGATGGATCCGGTGTCCTGGATCAGAGATCTGAGGTGCAGAACGGCATAACCCTTCCCCACGTCGTAAGAGACGACTTCGGTTATCCCGACCCCGAGGGGCGGATCGGTCATGAACTGCATGTCTTCCAGATACCCGTACAGGGAAGAGGCGGATTTCGACAGCATCTCCGCGAGAACTTCCGGATCCATGCCGGGATAAGATATGCGGAACGGTTTAAACCGGACCGCAAGTTTTCCGGATAGTTAATTTCAGTTGTAGAAGCTGGACCAGTTGTAGTCGTCGTTCTCCTGGGATTCCGGCTCCCCGGATTCGAACTCCTTCCAGTCCACAGATTCCCTTGATAGCTCGGCGAAGGAGTTGCTGTAAGTCACGAATTTGATGGTATCGCTTCCGACCGATATCCTGACGTCGTACACCAGGCTGATCATCAGATCGTCCTCGTCTCCCCCGGCGTCTTCGAGGGTGCCCTCGTGGTAAAGCGCGTTTACGGATCTTCTCTTTCCGAAAATTCCTCTTTTCATACGGATTCTGGCGAGGGAATATCCTCCGCCCAGGTACAGGGACCAGCATTTCTCGGCGCGTCTCACCGGAGCGTCTATCTCGTCCCATCCGGTAAAATCTTCTTTCTCTGTTCCGGCGTAAAGAAGGTATTGGATTCTTTTCGAGATCACGGGGCCCCGTATAAAGTTCCTGTATTTTTTCTTAAGCATAACCGTTCATGAACGCTTCCGTCAGGCCGGCAGAAAACCGTTTAAGATTTATATCGCATCAGCGGGTAAGGTGTTCCATGTTTGCAAATGCGTGCCGCATGGCGAAAAATTTCACCCGTCCCGTGGCAACCTCCGTACGTTTGCAGGACGGTACGCTGGAAACGACTCTGAGTACCTTTATAGTAGTTAACCGCGACGGATGGGCCATTACCGCCGGCCATTTGCTGGATTCTTTCTTCAAGTACAACGAAGATCTCAAAAAAATAAACGAAGTGAAGAAAATCAACGGGGACAATCCCGACTCGAAAGCCAAAACGGATCCGAAGACGATAGTAAACCATTCGTTCTGGTGGGGATGGGACGGAGTCACCATCAAGGAATGCACCGTTGACAGGAAAACAGACATAGCTCTGGTGAAATTAGCGAATTTCAACCCGAATCTGATAACGTCCTACCCGGTTTTCTCCGATCAGGCGGATATCTCCGTCGGGATGAGCGTGTGCAGGCTCGGATATCCCTTCATGGATCCGAAATCCGATTTCGACAAAGTCTCCGGGAACTTCCGCATCTCTAAGGTTGATCACGACTCGGCCCTGTTCGTCAACGACGGAGTGGTCTCCAAAATCTGCTACGTCTCCGGCAAGGATCGCAGCCTCCCCCTCTACGTAGACGTATCCACTCCGGGATACAGGGGACAGGACGGCGGACCCGTGATTGACTCGGAGGGACGCGTCTGCGCCATGCAGGTGAACACTCTCGCGCTCCCGTTCGGCTACGAATCCATTCTGAAGGGGACGGAGAATCCTCTGAAGGATCAGTTCTGCTTCATAGGGAGGGGGGTTCACGCGAATTTCATAAGAAATATGCTGGATTCCAGAAACATCAGCTACTCCAAAGACTCCGGCGACGAGGAGTACAAGATAGTGGGATGATCGCAGGGAGATATTGGTTCTGAACCCGATGCCGGCGGATTTCAGGAATCCGGCGATGTATCCGGCGTGAATCGCCACGCCCTCGTTGTAGAATCCGGGGGTTACGGCTCCGGTTTCGGATATGGCGTAATATCCGAGCCCGGTTCCGCGGGTCGACACCTGCATCCCGCACACGTTTCCATCAGTGGTTATCAGGGGGCCTCCGGACTGTCCTTTGATCCCGGGGGAGGACGTGATTATGCAGCGCACGCCGTTCTCCGTGACGATCTGGGATATCACGCCGCTGTTGAAGAGCTCCGACACCGGGGGGATTCCGTTAGGAAGATCGAGGGTGTATCCCAGCCTTCCGACCGGAAGCCCGTGCGGGAGATCGTCGGCTTTCGAAAAGACGGGATATTCCGGAACAGGCTCTTTGTAATCAGCCAGTCTGATCAGGATCATGTCCGAGCCGGGATCGGCGACGGTTTCTTCAACGCCGCTTCCGAGCTATCCGAATACGGCGGAACCGGCGGAATCCTCCGGAACCAGATGCTTCGCGGTGAGGATCCACCCTTTGCTGTTGATGACGATGAAAGTTCCGGCTGACACAGGGGTTCCGGAGGAATTCTGCCTGAGCAGGGGGCACGTGAACCTAGCCGCTCTCCTGCATGCCGCCGTAAACATGAACTCTCCGCCTCCGCTCCGGCTTCAATGAGACAGGATATATTTTAACAAATCCTCGCAGCTCTCCGGCCTGAACTTTACGCTGCCGGAAATGAAATCCGCCCAGGGTACCGGAATAAAATCCGCGCCGCATTTCTCCGATTCGATCATATCGTTCGGAGTATCGCCGATCATCACGGTCTCCGATGCGGGGATTCCGGCGGATTCCATCGATCTGCGGATTATCATTTCTTTCCTTTCGCCTGAGATCCTTCCGTTCACGCTGCCGAACAGATCTTTTATGTCCCAGCTTCCGACGATTTTTTTCGCGTGGTTTTCGCTCATCATCGTCGCGACGGATATTATACGTCCGGAACTGCGGAGTTTTATTATCAGCTCCCTCATATCACTGAATATCATCGCGGAGCCGAACACGGAAACCGCGGACGGATCCGTCAGCGTCCCGGACAAATCAAAAACGACCAGT
>JAEEKU010000173.1 GCA_016282555.1 Methanomassiliicoccaceae archaeon | reverse complement strand
CCCTTTTTCCCCACGGATACGGAGAGAAGTTGCCTTTGAATATGCTGAGATCGGCCGTTGTGAAAAAATCGCGGAGCTGGCCGTAGATCTTTCTCTTGTATTCGGGCGCGGCCTTGTCGAAGAAGATCATGAAATCCGATATGCAGACGTCCGCTACCATGCATTGGATATTCTCGGGTTTATCGCGGTATTTGGACATCGTCGAATTATAGGCGGTAAAATGGGCGTCGTAATGCACGGAGCGGTTCGTTCCGACGGTGGACTGGATATTGTTGACGCGGTAATACAGAAGGAGATCTTTGCACACCATGATGCTTCTGCAGTGTTTAATCAGGTCGAAATAGAACGTGCGGTCGTTGGCGCAGGCGATCTCGTCATACCTGATGCCATTTCTGATAATGACGTCTCTGCGGGTTATTTTGTTCCACGGCACCACCGCGTTTCTAACGAAGAACGAAGGATTGTTTTCGAAATTTGTTATATGATCGTCGTCTTCGAAAGAAACGATCCTGTATGTTATTTCGCCCGTCGCGTTGTCATAGTTGTATTTCTGGAAAATGCAGGTGTCGCATCCCGACGATTCCAGTTTTTTCAGGACCGTCTCGTACGCGCTCTGCTCGAGCCAGTCGTCGGAATCCAAAAAGTGGATGTACTTTCCTCTGGCGTATCCGATTCCGAGATTGCGCGCGGCGCCGGCCCCTTTATTCTCCTGCCTCAGCAGTCTGAAACGGGGATCTTTTTCCGCATATTCCGACACTACGGAATCGGAACCGTCGTCCGAACCGTCGTCTATGCAGAGTATTTCCATAGATTCCACGTTCTGTGCGCAGACGCTGTCCAGACACTGGCGGATGTACTTCGATACGTTGTATACCGGAATAATGACGGAAAGGATCGGCTCATCCATGTCATTTCAACCCGCATTCTGATTTCGCCTTCTTATACAAAGGCAGCCATTTTTTGTTCTTTTCCGAAGCTTTTTTGAGGTATTTCACAGCTTTTTCCGGATCTGCATCTTTGATATTCCCCTCGAGATACAGTTTTCCGAGATATCCGGACGCGGAGGTGCTTCCTCTGTCCGCCATGGCTTCCAGTTCTTTCAGGGATTCCTCCGTATTCTGCATTATGAGTATTTCGCACAGGTACTGCGGAGCGCCTTTATGCCCTTTCTCCAGCGCGCGGCGCATCATATATGCGGCTTTATCCAGATCTTTTCCGGTTCCCTTACCCTCCATATATGCTCTTCCCAGAAGATAACAGCCGTTTTTGTTCTCTTTCAAAGCCGGTTTTTCGAGCGCGGACATCATTTCACTCAGGGATTCCTCCGTTCCCGTTTCCCAGAGTATTCCGCACAGCTCCATTGCCGCGCCTTTGCGCTTTTTATCGCGGGCTCTGCGCATCAGCAACGCAGCCTTATCCAGATCTTTCCCGAAGCCCCTTCCCTCTCTGTACGCTTTGGCGAGATAATAGTCGCCGTCGCGGGTTCCGGCCATTCCGGGAGACAGCAGAAGAGATCTCAGTTCGGTATCGGCTTCGGGGGTGCCGACAGACAGCAGGATCTCCGCCATCTGCGAGTTTCCCGCGGATGTTCCGATGCATCTGCGGGTGTATTCCGCGGCTTTGTCCAGATCTTTCTCTACCCCGGTTCCGCTGAAGTAGAACTCTCCGAGCATCAGGAAAAGCCCCTCCTCGTTCTGTTCCGAGAGACGGCGGACCTCGTCCTCCACCGTACCGGGTTTTCCCGACTCGTATGCGTTTCTTATTCTGGCGAGCGTATTCTTCGCGGAGAGGATCTCCTTCGCGCGCATGGAAGCGAATCTGGAACTGTATTCGAGGTAGAGCAGTTCGAGTTTGCGCGAAAGATTTCCGTCTCCTTTCGTTATCAGCCTTATGCATTCCAGGGCGTAGTAATAGTATTCGTCGATGTAATGGACGGTGCGGAGGCCCCATTTGTGATAATACTCCGCGATGTTGTTCATGGGGTTTTTAATGTAATAGCATCCCGTCTCTTTGACGAACCGGTAATTCAGTCTGAACAGCAGAGCCGTTCTGGACAGGGGATCCGGTCCGTCTTCGAATATGCCGAGGCCTCCGTGTTTGTTGAAGTAATTCGGAGTCTCGTACGGGCCCAGCAGTATGATCTTTTCCCCGTATTTTCTTTTGCAGAAACTTATCATGGAATCCAATGCATTTTCGATGGTTTCTTCGGATATTTCCGCGGAATGGATGCTGTACTCGATCCCTTTGTGGGACAGTATGTCTTCGAGAATCTCCCGTTCGGCCTCGTAGTTCAGAGAGTAGTAATCCTTTCCGCCGCCGGGATATCTTATTTCGGAAACCCCGAACGCTGTGGCTCTGAGATCGATAACCAGCCATTCCGCGTCGCTTTTCTCCAGAACTCCGATCGCCGTTTTATTGAAATCGTTCAGAACGCTCTTTCTGTGGGTCCCCGACATATGAGGATCGGCTCTTTTCATGTATTCGTCCATGTCCTGGGCGGTAAGCACCGGGCCTCCGTGCTCGGAAAACTGGGCGACGACAGATGTCGCTTTGATGTAATTTCTGACCTCGAATTCCGATGAAAGATCTATAGTATCGCCGGGAATACCGAAAACGTCTCTGGTAGCGCATACTCCCCATACGTCCACATACAGCGGATCCATGGAAGCGGATTTCCAGCGGAATATATAGAATCAGCGACCCGGCTGATGCTCATACGTTTAATAACAGTAAGGCATAACCGGACCGGGACAGTCACATGATAATCGGATACACCGCCGGAGTCTATGATCTTTTTCATGTGGGACACCTGAACCTTCTGAAAAACGCGAAGGGAATGTGCGACAAACTGGTCGTAGGCGTGACCACAGACGATCTCGTAACTTACAAGGGAAAACGTGCGCTTATACCGTTTGAGGATCGCATCGAGATAGTCAGATCCATAAAGTACGTGGATGCTGCGATACCGCAGTACGACATGGACAAACTGGCGGCATGCAAGAAGCTGGGAGCCGAGATTCTCTTCGTCGGCGACGATTGGTACGGAACCGAGAAATGGAAGGATTACGAAAAAGAATTCTCCGAAAACGGGATCAGAATCGTGTATTTCCCGTACACCAAGGGCGTCTCTTCAACTATAATCTCCAAAACCCTCGGGGTCGTGAGGGACTGCAATGCGGACAGATAAGCGCCGCTGCATGAGTTCCTATCTCATGTTCAGAGCCGTCGTGGACGACGGGATAAGGTTCGACGATCGCATATCTCCGGTTCTCGCCGATACGGGTTTCGAGCGCAGAAGCGTCAGGAACAGCGAGGATCTGAAAAATTCCCTGAAGGAATCCGTAGAAAGGGCGGCAGAGGGCGGAGACGCCGCTCTGGCTCTCTCGGGAGGGATCGATTCCGCCATTCTCGCCAGATTCATGCCGGAGGGTTCTGTCGCATATACGTTCAGATGCGTGGTTCCGGGAGTTCAGGTTACGGATGAAACGGCGATCGCTTCCAAAATTGCGGAAAAGTGCAAATTAAAACACAAAATCGTCGAGATCAGATGGGAGGACGTTCTGTCTTCGCTTCCGGTTCTGTTCTCGAACAAAGGAGCGCCCTTTCATTCAATAGAGTCTCAGATTTACAAGGCGGGATGCATCTGCAGAGACGACGGTTTCAGCCGGCTGATATTCGGGGAAAACGCCGATATAATTTACGGCGGAATGGACGGTCTTCTCAAGAAGGACTGGCTTTTCGGCGAATACGTCGATCGGTATTCCCAGATTCTGCCGTACAAGGTTCTCCGCGATCCGGAGATGGTTCTCGAACCGTTCCGCAGGCATTGCAGAGACGGCTATGTGGACTCCTACGCTTTTACCAACGATATTTTCAGGAGGGAAGCCATAGGCACGTACACGAATGCGTGCAGAAGCGCCGGCGTGGAATTCTCCGGTCCCTTCTCGGAAACGAGACTGGATTCTCCGATAGATCTGGAGAGGATCCGCGGCGGTGACACCAAATATCTGGTGAGGGAGGTGTTCTCCGGATTGTATCCCGGATTTGAAATGCCTCCGAAAATTCCGATGCCGCGCCCGACGGCCGAGTGGCTCAGAAACTGGTCCGGGCCGGCGAGATCGGAGTTCATCCCCCGCTGCCATGAAGGAATGTCCGGGGATCAGAAATGGCTGCTGTTCTGCCTCGAAAAGTTTTTGGATTATACGGATGGACTGTGATAAGATGGCAGGTAAACTCGTCCTCTACAATGTGGGCCATTACGGGATAATGTCCCGCATGATGATGTACAATATGGTCTGTCACAAAGGAGATCGCTGCGTTATGATTCTGGATCGCGGATGGCTGAGCGAGGAATCCGAGGAATTCATAGAATCGGTCGGCAGCGTTCCCTCCTTCGAAGCGTTCTGCACCTATGACGAGTCTGAGATCTCGCCCACTCTGGAAAGCAGGACGGCCGAAGCCTGCGTCGCTTATTTCGATAAGATACTTTCGAAGATCGGAGTAAGGATCGAGGATGCGGACGTGGTGTATTCCGGATTCGACACCATACACGCGTTCGGCCTTTATCTCGCCGAGAAGCAGATAATCCATACGCTTTTCGACGGGAATATGGTCACATCAACGGACGGGGCCGGATATCTCGACAAATCGGTTTATCACAGGCTTCTCCGCGACAGAAAGGCTATAACCTGGAACTCTCCGCTGGTGGAGCGGGTCATATACACTCTCGGGCACTCTTTCGATGAAATAAAGGAGATCATGATCCGCAACAACCATCCCTCGAAGAACAGGGAGCCGGCGGTCGGCAAGATCATTTAGTTCTGCACCATGGACGATATGTATGCCGCCATGAGCCCCGGGATGTTCGATGACGTTCTGAAATTCTTCAGGGTCCCGGATCTCAGTCAGGAATGCACCATGTTCCTTATGACCAGTTCCTTTTTCATGAAGGACGAGTACACCGAGCCGCTGTCGGATACGATGAGCTGGGAGGAGATGTATCTCTACCCCTACCGTCTCCTCGCCGACGTCTCCGTCCCTGACGGTTCCAGGCTCGTGATTAAGGCTCATCCCAATACCAAAATCAGTCCCGCGGGAGTATCCTCCGGTTTCGTGAACGCGGCTTATATTCCCGGATACATTCCGTCGGATATACTGAAGTTCGTAAAGATGAATATCAGGCTGGGGGTTTCCCCCGGTTCCAATTCCATTTCGACTATGGACATTCCCGATAAGCTGACGCTTCCCAGATCCTACTTCAAGTATGCGGAGATGATAGAGCAGATTCCGGTCCTGAACGCTCTGGCTTCTTACGTCGGCTGCAACGGGATCAACGTTTCCAAATACGTTCCGTCCGAGCTCATCGGCAGT
>JAEEKU010000172.1 GCA_016282555.1 Methanomassiliicoccaceae archaeon | reverse complement strand
TCCGAAACGCGCATAGCCGTCTTTTTTGAGATCGTTCACCGCGATCGCTATGTTTCCCGCGGCGTAGAGAGACATCATTTCGCCGGAAGTGACGACGAAAACGTCTTTCGCGTATCCGTTGCGGATAGGCATGGCGAATCCGCCGCATACGACGTCGCCGAGAACGTCGTAGATGATCACGTCTGGTTTGTAATATTCCACAGCGCCCAGTCTTTCCAGTTCCTGGAACGCTGCTATGATTCCCCTTCCGGCGCATCCGGTTCCGGGGCGGGGACCCCCGCATTCGACGCATATCACTCCGTGGCTCCCGACGGCCGTAACGTCCTCCAGGGAGCCTGCGGTTCCGTTCTTGAGAAGATCCAGAACGGCGGTTCTTTTGGTTCCGGTGAGGGTTCTGGTCGAATCGGCTTTCGGATCGCATCCTATCTGCATGACCTTCAGCCCGGATTCGGCCAGCGCATCCGAGATGTTGGACGCGGTAGTGGACTTGCCGATTCCTCCCTTGCCGTAAATAGCTATCCTGCGCATCGTCCGCCCGATGTTTTCAGTGTTAATAATAGTTATGTAATTATTACTAAATGTGATTTATCAGGACGATAGTATATGTATCTCCGGGAGTCCGGGTATATGACAGCGCAAAAGGCGGGCCGGCGGGCGGGAACAATAGGTTAGAATTAAACGTCTGGAATGTAATTACCCCGTTATGTCGCTTGCAAAGCACGAAGAGGTTGCGCATATATGCGATGTCGCCGGATGCAGTTCCGAGGCGGAGAGATCTTTCAACATAAAACAGGTGTCGAAATCTTCTCTCGAACTCAAGGACGACAGCATCCGCCAGGTGCATCTCTGCAAAAACCATTATAAAAAGTTCAAGAAGGAAACCAGTAACGATCGCTCCCTCGATCAGGTCTACTGACCGGTGCGTTCATGGAAATCCTTTTTCTCGGAACCGGAGCGGCTGTCCCCTCCCGGAACAGATCCACGTCGTGTATCGCCGTCCGCTCCGGCTCCGACATTGTTCTTATGGCCTGCGGAGAGGGCTCCCAGCGACCGATAATGCTTTACCCTTATTCTTTCATGAAGATCCGCGCCATACTGATAACGCACATGCACGGGGACCACATCCTCGGGCTTCCCGGCCTGATTCAGACTATGAGCCTGGAAGGAAGAAAAAGTCCTCTCTGCGTTTACGGGCCTCCGGGTTTCCGGGAGTCTCTGGATATGCTCATGCGGGCTACCGGCGGAAGCACGGTCTTCGATCTCTGCGTCAGGGAGGTGGTTCCGGGAGACTCTTTCTCCGCCGGAAACATGAAAGTCGGAGTATTTCAGGCAAATCACGGAGTTCCGGCCGTAGGCTATTCCGTATCCGAGCCGGACCGCCCCGGAAAACTGGATCGCGACAAAGCGGTATCGCTGGGGATCAGGGACGGGCCGGACATGGCTCGTCTGAAGAACGGCGAGACGGTGAACGGAGTCAGGCCGGAGCAGGTCGTCGGCCCGCCTGTCAGGGGAACGAGGGTAGTCTACACGGGAGACACGGCATCGGTTCCATCCGTTGCGGAAGCCTCCCGTGGCGCGGACGTGCTCATTCACGAGGCGACCTATTCCGACGAGGACCGGGAGCTCGCTTCAGAGCACTTTCATTCCACCGCCAGAGAGGCCGCGGAGACGGCTCTGAGGTCGGGAGCCGGAACTCTGATACTCACTCATATCAGCAACCGCTACGATTCCTCCAGAGATGCTGTTCTGAAGGAGGCCGCATTGGTATTTCCTGATGTTTTTCTCGCGGACGATTTCGATCTTTTCGAAATCACGAAAAACGGCACTGTGCTGAAAAACCCGCAGGAAAGGGAAACGGCTTCCGCAGACCGGACGGAAAGCGAATGACCGGACTTTGGAGAGTTACAGTTTCTCCGGTTATTATTTCCATTTTTTGATGGTCATTATTGCGGAAGCCCTCCGGCATCAGTCGGAGAATCCGCGAGGGGTTATTACAGATACCATTTTCCCTCTGATCCCCAGGGCGACCCATGCCGTTTTTCCGTCCAGAGGTTCGGAAGCGTATCCTTTTTCGACTATCTGTTCGTATGCTTTGTCTGCGGATGCTTCGGGAACGGTTTCGGAAGAGGTTTTGATCTCAATGACTATCGCGGGATCCGTTCCGGTTCCCGGAATGAATATGTCGCATTTTCCGAATCCTTTGGGAATTTCTTCGGAAGCTTCCATTCCGCAGGTTCTCAGAGCAGCAGTAAGAGCGTTTTTGTAACGGTCGTGGGCTTCCGTTCCGGTTCCGGACCATGTTTTGTCCATCGCGAATCCGGCAAGAAGGAACTGGAGATCGTCGCGGACGGCGTTGGGATTTCCGGAGATAAGGTGCTGTTTTAAACTTCTGGATATGACTCTTCTGCGCTTCGAAGATCTGGATACTAGAGATTCGAATGCAGGCCGGATTTCGCGGTTCACCATCCCTACGTCATAAATTATTTTCCCGTCCGGTGTTTTTTCATCCGCCGGTTCCGCCTTCAGATATCCAGCCATGGCCAGATAGGAATAGACCAGAGAAGGGTCGGCATTGTCGGCGAACAGATCCGGATAGGCAAGGAACTCCTGGACGGGAGTTCTGATTTTCGATTCCGGGTTTTCGTAGAGGCTTTTCAGTTCCTGGAGCGCGATACCGTTCAGTCTGGAAATAAGATCCGAAGATATGCCGGCTCCGGTGGATCCTTCCCAATACCCCCTGGCAGCCGAACCGGAATTTTCGGATTTCGAACTCAGGAATTTAATCACGCTGTACGGGTTGTACACTTCGGCATTCCCGAAGCGGTATCCGTCGTACCACTTGCGGATTTCCTCCATCACGCCGGGCTGATCTAAATCTGTTTCTTTAAGAAGTTCCGACACTTCTTTCTCAGTAAAACCGAACAGCTCGTCGCCGATTGTGTTGAAAATATCGCATACGACCGCGTTGTTGAAACTGCTTAACATGCCGGCTTTCGCCAGCGGCATTATACCAGTGATTACTCCTGTGCGCATGTGATAGTTGGTTTTGAAAGTGGCTTCCATGAACGGTCTGATCCTGCCGACGATTGCGTTGTAGGTTTCTTCTGAAGCGATGTTCTGGAAGCAGTGATCGTATTCATCAACGAGAATCATGACTTTTTTTCCGTATGAATTTTCCAGAATTCCGCAGATGTTCTGAATAGACTGGTTGAGATCGAATTCATTAATTGTTCTGGAGGAATATATCATGAGGGTTTCTGTATCCGCTCTGTCAATGTTTTTATTGCTTAATTCCTTTAATACGTTCTTCGCGAGAACGGAAACCATACCTTTAAGGCTGTCTTCGAAGGCATTCGGAGACGAGGAATACAGACTGCTGAAATCCATTCTTATAACCGGATATGCATTTTTATGCTCCGCGCATTCTTCGCAGGATGATATTTTCAGATTTCTGAAAATATCCGGGTTGTCTTTGTATTTCTGATTGAAGTAATAATCCAGCATCGAAAGGTTGATGCTCTTCCCGAAACGCCTGGGTCTGGTGTAAAGGAGAACTTTTCCGCCGGCTCTGCAAACGTCTTTTATCATCATCGTTTTATCGACAAAGTAATAATCGCCTGCCACCAGAGACCTGAAGTCGAAAACCCCGTCCGGAAACTCCTTCGATGCCATATTATCGGATTCTCTTTGCTTATTCATAAATCTAATGTGTGCACGCACAGTTTCCCGGTTCTCTTGAACAATATTTCTGATGCACGTCTCTGCAACTTGTTTTTCGGGGAGGCTGGACTGTGTGTGATAGCTGCACACAGCCGTCGGCAGCTGAAAACTTGTTATTATAGTAGATTGGCTTTAACTCTGCAGGGGTTGTATGTCTTCCGGTAAAGACTGCGTACTGAACGATAACCGTGTTTCCAGTCATGCCTTTCTGATAATTGCCCATAAAGATTTTCCGACATTACAGATATTGGTGAGACTGCTGGATCATCCTCTCAACAGCATCTTTATATGTATAGATGAAAAGACCACAGTTATTGATCCGGATAAGCTCGTTTTAAGATACAGCAGCCTGCATATAATCAGAAAAAGAATTTCCTGGGGTTCCTATAGTCTGGTTGATGCTACATTATCTTTACTCAAAGAATCTACTAACAAAGGCCCTTTCCGTTATTACCATCTTTTATCGGGACAGGATTTACCGTTGAAAACAAACGAATATATACACAATTTTTTCAAAGACAAAGATCTGATTTATGTAACATCGTACGCCAGCAAGTCATCGCACACACGTCTGGATTACATGTATCCGTTAAGAGAAAAAATAGGGAGAGGCAGTTCTTTTTCTGAAAGGATGTACAGAGATTAGGAGCAGGAACTGATTATTCCTGCCAGACATGGGGCGGATTACCTTGACTGCAGTCAAAAAGGGAGCAATTGGTTCAGTATTCCTGAGGATGTCGCCAGGTACATTGTTTCAAACGAACCTACGATTTATTACAGATTCAATAATACACGCATTCCCGACGAACACTTTATTCAGTTGTTGCTTTCACTGAATTCCGATTACAAAAACCGTATTTGCAATAAAAATCTCAGATTTATTGACTGGAAGCATAAACGTTTTTC
>JAEEKU010000171.1 GCA_016282555.1 Methanomassiliicoccaceae archaeon | reverse complement strand
GAAAGGAAAATGCCTGCTAAGAAAACAGTCAAAACGGAGAACGGAACAGAGTCCGGGAAGACGGCCCGGAAGACGGCCCGGAAAAAACCGGATCATCTGGAGGATGTCGAGAAATACTGGACCAAGAGATCCAAAAACTTCTCGGAGGGCATAGAGAAGTCGATAGCCGACGGTTCGTACATATTCTGGCTCAATCAGATCACGAAAGAGCTGGAGCCGGGAAAGAAGCTTAAGGTTCTGGACTGCGGATGCGGCCCCGGATTCTTTTCGATCATTCTCGGCCGCGAGGGCCACTTCATCACCGCCGTGGATTATTCGGACGGAATGGTCGAGGCGGCGAACGAGAATTTCGCCAAATACGGAATAACCGGGAAGGCTTTCAAGATGGACGCGCACAATCTGGAGTTCGAGGACTGCACCTTCGATCTCATCGTCTCCAGAAACATCATGTGGACGCTGGCCGATCCGGAGAAGGTGTACTCCGAATGGATGAGGGTTCTCCGTCCCGGAGGCAGGATAATCACTTTCGACGGCAACTACAAACTTTACAATCACGACGAGGACTATGCCGCGCTGTGGAAGAAGGACGAGGACGCCGGGAAGCACAAGTACATGAACTCCCCCGATCTGGGTCCGACCGAGGCCCAGTTCAGGCTCATGGACAAGATCACCAACGAGGACTTCAAGGTGTGCTATCACCGCAGGCCTCTCTGGGACATCGAGATCCTGATAAAACTGGGCGCGGTGAGAATCACCGCCGAGGTCGAAGGCGTAAACGGGGCGTATGTCGAAAAAGACGGGGTCCGCGAGTATCTTCCGATGATTTTCAAGGTTGCGGCCTCCAAATCCGATCCCAGCAGCGTTCTGAAGTATCTTCCCTCCTGAGTGGTGATTTAACGGAATTCAGCCGCGAAGACAACGGAGAGTACTGGGACTGCAGTTCGGAAAGCTATTCCGAGACGATACTGGACGACATAGAGGAGGGGATCGGGGAAAACTGGATGTCCCTGATCCGTCCCCGCCTTCCCGGCGGAAAGCTGAAGGTTCTGGACTGCGGGTGCGGCCCGGGATTCTTCTCCATAATGCTGGGACGGATGGGCCACGACGTCACCGGCATCGACTATTCGGAGGAAATGCTCAGGAAAGCCGGAGACAACTGCCGCAGGTACGGGATCGAGGGAAAGTTCGTCCGCATGGATGCGGAAAATCTGGAATTCGAAGACGGAACGTTCGATCTCGCCGTGTCCCGGAACGTCATCTGGAACCTGCCGCATCCCGAAAAAGCTTACGAGGGGATGATGAGGGTGCTCAGAAAAGGCGGCATTCTCTGCACGATCGACGCTTCCTATTCCGAATTCAGGATGGAGGATGCCGTGAACAGGGAGATCACCGCGGAGGATCTCAGGAAAAATCCGTACCTGAGGCATCGCGAATCCGAGGAGCAGAGGGAAATAATGAAGGAGAAGGGCGCGGGGATGAAAGACCTGCCTCTGAACAGCGTCAGCCGTCCGGAATGGGACATCTCCGTTCTGAAATACGCCGGGGCCGGATCCGTCGAGATATTGTTCGCGGACAACTTCAATTTCCATCCTCCGGAAAACGGGACGCTGTCCAACCCTCATTTCTTCTTCCTCTGGGCCGTCAAAGGCCGGTGAGAAACAGGAGGCTCCTGCCTTCCTTTCCGGAGAGAGATTGTTTTGCTGTTCAGATTTTTCGATCGCAGATGCAGGATCCTTACGGCTCTGGCGGCCGTTCTGATCCTTATCCAGGTGTATCTCGATCTCAGGCTGCCGGAGTACATGAACCTGATCACGGACGCGTTCCTGGTCGAGAACACCGATGCCGTGTCAGGGTACGGCGCCGAGATGGTTCTCTGCGCGGCCGCGGCGCTCGTTCTCGCGGTTATCGTCAGCTATCTGACAGCATACGTCAGCTCGTCCGTTTCGAGCAGCATGCGCCGCGAGGCGTTCAGGAAAACGATCTCTCTTTCCGAGAGGGATTTCGGCAGGTTCTCTCTGGCGAGCCTCATCACCCGCACCACGAACGATGTTCTGCACGTGCAGACGTTTCTCGCCGCGACTCTGCAGATAACGTTCAGGGCTCCGATCACTACCGTATGGGCCGTTTCCAGGATAATGAGCGGGGATCCGCGCTGGGCGGAGGCAGTGGCGTTCTCGGCCGTTATAATGGTAATCGTGATGTTCGCCAGCTTTCATCTGGCCCTGCCGAAGATGAGACGCATCCAGACTCTCACCGACGATCTGAACAAAAACGTCAGGGAGAGCCTCAGCGGAATGCGCGTGATACGCGCCTGCAACGCCGAAAAAAACAGAAAGGACAAGTTCGACGCTTCCAACAAAGCCGTTCTGGACAATAATCTGTACGTCGCCAGGGCGATGTCCTTCTCCGGGCCGGTGTCCCAGATGATAAGCGACATTCTGGTGATGGCCGTGTACTGGATGGGCGCGGGTATAATAATCGGCACGCCGGGGTACACCGAAAGCCTTCTGCTGTTCTCCGATATGGTGGTCTATGCGACATATGCCGCGATGGTTCTGTCGTCCATAAACGGGCTTATAGGCACGTACAGGGCGCTTCCCAAGGCCCTTGTAAGTCTGAAGCGCATCGGCGAGGTTCTCGAAGCGGAGACGCCGGAAGCCGGAGGGAGCATCACGTCCGGAGATCTGGGCGGCATATCGTTCCGCGGCGTCTCTTTCCGTTATCCGGATTCCAGAAAGGATTCTCTTTCGGACGTCAGCTTCGATATCGGGAAGGGGGAGACTCTCGCCGTCATAGGTCCGACCGGTTCCGGAAAAAGCACGCTGGCGGATCTGATTATGAGATTCTACGATCCGGATAAGGGCGAGATCCTCATCGGAGGCTCGGATATCCGGGAATACGGAACGGACTATCTCCGCAGCAGGATAGGGTACGTGAGCCAGGAACCGGTCATCTTTTCGGGAACGGTGCGCCGGAACGTGAATTACGGATGCGGCAACGGGCTCAGGGGAGACGCGGACGTAGAGAGATCGCTGGAGGATTCCCGGGCGGGCTTCGTTTACGATCTGGAGAACGGAGCGGACTCGGAGACGGAGCAGCGCGGAAGGAACTTTTCCGGCGGCCAGAGGCAGAGAATATCGCTGGCGAGAGCCTTCTGCAGGGATCCGGACATCTACGTTCTCGACGATACCTTCTCGGCTCTGGATTACGTTACGGAATCGGAGATCCGCGGAATAATCAGGGAAAAGCTCGGGGGAAAGACGAAAATCATAATCTCCCAGAGGATCGGCGCCGTTCTGGACGCCGATAAGATCCTCGTTCTCAGCGGCGGAAGGGTTGCCGGATTCGGAACCCACGAGGAACTGATGTCCGCCTGTCCGCTGTACCGGGAGATACTGGAATCCGCAGGGGGCGCGCGCTGATGCGGGAGGACGGGTTCTGGTACCAGATAACCGGGTTTTTCCGTCTTATCAGGGACTTCCGCGTTCCGGTTTTCATCGGCGTAGCCCTGTCTCTGACGGGATCTCTGATGTCCGCCATAGGGCCGCAGTTTCTTTCGGAGATAACGGACGAGATACTCGGCGGGATACTGCCGTCGGGAAACAGCATCGATCTGGAGAGAATAACCTTCCTGAGCTGCATTCTGGTCGTCCTGTACTCTTTCGGGGGGCTCTGCACCGTCGCATACAGGTATATAATACCGGCAACCGGCCAGAGGATCGCGGGATTCATGAGATCGCTTCTCATGGACAAAATAAACTCTCTGCCGATTGGATATCTGGATCGCTGCAGGACCGGGGATCTCATGAGCCGCGTCATAAACGATGCGGACACCATCGGGGAGGAGAGCGGAAACGGAATCAACGCCCTGGCGACGTCCGTTTCCATACTGGTCGTCACGGTCGCCCTGATGCTATGGATGAGTCCGGCTCTGACGGCCGCCGCGATGATTCCGTCCGTTTCGGGATTTTTCATAGTGCGCTATACGGTATCGCGCACGCAGAAATTCTTCAGGCAGCAGTCGGCGGATCTCGGCCGCATCAACGCGCTCGTGGAGGAGACGTATTCGGGACGCCGCGCGGTCATCGCTTACGGCGCAGAGGATCAGATCGCGGAGCAGTTCGAGGAGTATAACGGCAGCCTCTTCCGCAGCGCCCGCAGAGCCAGGTTCTTCACGGGGATCACGCCTCAGCTGATGGGATTCATGAACAATCTCAGCTACGTTTCCGTCTGTCTGGCGGGAATACTGCTGGCGATGAGCTCTCAGATAACGTACGGGGTGATCGTCGCCTTCATCATATACGCGAAAAATCTCAGCCGCCCGATGCAGCAGATGTCCGAGGCCATCACGTCGCTCCAGTCGGTCGCCGCCTCGTACGAGAGGATCTCCCTCATCCTCGGCCAGCCGGATGCCGGGGACGATTCCGGAAAAGCGGATCTTGCGGACGTGAAGGGGGAGGTGTCATTCAGGGACGTCACCTTCGGCTACCCCGGTTCGGATCCGGTGATACGCGGCTTCTCGCTCGACGTGAGCCCGGGAACCAGAGTGGCGATAGTCGGGCCCACCGGAGCCGGAAAGACGACTCTTATGAATCTTCTTCTGAGGTTCTACGAGCCCGACTCGGGGGACATCCTCATCGACGGGAGATCCGTCAGGGATATCACGGGAGCCTCTCTCCATTCGGCCTTTTCGCTGGTTCTTCAGGAGACCTGGCTGTTTTCCGGCACGGTCAGGGAGAATCTGGTCTTCAACGAAACCGGAGTATCCGACCGGGAGATCGAGGAGGCCTGCCGCAAAGCGGGAATCCACGATTTCATCACGGGTCTTCCCCGGGGATACGACACCGTGCTGGATCAGTCGGTTATGATTTCCGCAGGACAGAAGCAGCAGATAACGATCGCCCGCGCGATCATCAGAAACGCGCCCATGATAATCATGGACGAAGCCACGAGCTCCATAGATACCAGAACCGAAAAGGTGATCCAGAAAGGCATGGACGGGCTTATGGAGGGGCGCACTTCGTTTATCATAGCGCATCGTCTGAGCACGGTCGTGAACGCGGATCTGATAGTTGTTCTGAAGGACGGGAGAATCGCGGAGCAGGGAAGCCACAGCGAGCTTCTCGGAAGAAAGGGACTGTACCGGGAACTGTACAGCTCCGGGTTCGGGGACTTCGACGAGCGAGCGTCTCCGTTTTAACAAAAATATCTCTTGGTAGCAATTATTATTTTTGACATCGGCATAGGGTGCATGCTATGGCAGACGACGACCTTCTCAATATGATACTGGATGCTCTCGGCGGCGACAGGCTCACCACCGCGGAGGCCACAGACAGGCTGGAGCATCTCTTCGGATACAGATGCCCCGACGATCTCGCCAAGACTCTGGCCAAGTACCGCAGGGCCGGATTCATATGCGGGCAGGTTTCGATGGAGCGCGGCGGATGGATCTGGTGGGCCGGAAAGAGAGAAGAGGGGGAATGAGAACGGCGGCTAATCTTCAGGACGCGGATATAGAGGAGTCATGGTCCGAAATTTTCACCAAGGACAAGTACAGCATAGCCATAGCCGAAATAGCCAGCAAATACCCGCAGCTGCGCAGTCTCAGAGTCGATTACGCAGATATCAACGCGTACAACGTGGATTTCGCCATGTTCGTTCTGGAATATCCGGACAGATCCCTGGAGATAGCCAAGAAAGTGGTTCTGTCGCTGGTTCCCAACATGGACCGTCCGGAGAATTCCGTGCACGTGAGGATATTCAACCTCCCCCGGGACGCGACTGTGGAGATAAGGAACCTCAGGGCCGATCATCTTCTGAAACTGGTAGCGGTGGAAGGGCTGGCGAGAAAAGTCACCACGGTGAAGCCCCGCATGACTTACGCTCTCTTCAGATGCGCCAGATGCGGCTGCGAGATGTGGGTGGAGCAGAACGGGATGATTCTCCGCGAACCGACGATGTGCAGCAATCCGGAGGGCGGATGCAACAAGCAGGCCGTGCGCTTCATCCTGGATCAGGGAGAGTCGCTGTACACCGACACCCAGAAGATCGAGATCCAGGAGAGCCCGGAGGGGCTCAGGGGCGGAGCGCAGCCGGAGAGGATCTCCGGATACGTGGAGGACGACATCGCGGGACAGGTCACCGCCGGAAACCGCATTACCCTCATCGGAGTGCTGAGAGCCGTCGAGAAATCGGACAGGGACAAGTCCACCGTCTTCGACACGTTCCTGGACGTGCTCTCGGTGGAGTTCGAGCAGCACGAATACGACGAGATCCAGATAACGGACGAGGACGAGAAGAGGATATTGGAGATGTCCAGGGATCCGGAGCTGTTCGACAACATAGTGAAATCCATCTCCCCGACGATCAACGGTCTGGACGAGGTCAAAAGAGCCATCGCGCTGCAGTTGTTCGGGGGATCCCACAAAGTGCTGGACGACGGCACGGTCATCAGAGGCGACATGCACATTCTTCTGATGGGAGATCCCGGTGTCGCGAAATCGCAGCTCCTGAGGTATATGAGCATGCTCGCGCCCAGAGGCATTTATGCATCAGGAAAGTCCGCCTCCGCTGCGGGTCTGACCGCCGCCGCCGTGAGAGACGATTTCGGAGACGGGAGATGGACTCTGGAGGCCGGGGCCCTGGTCCTCGCCGACAAGGGGCTGGCGTGCATCGACGAGCTGGACAAGATGACGGAGCAGGACAGATCCTCCCTGCACGAGGCCATGGAGTCCCAGAAGATATCCGTGGCGAAAGCGGGAATTACGGCTACCCTCCAGTGCAGATGCTCCATGCTGGCCGCGGCCAACCCCAAGTACGGGAGGTTCGACACAGACACTCCGATCTACGATCAGATAAACCTCCCGCCGGCTCTGATGTCCCGTTTCGATCTGATCTTCGTGCTCACCGACAGCCCGGACAAGAAGAGGGACACTAAAATCACCAACCATATTCTCTCCGCCCACCAGCGCGGGCAGGTACGCATGAAGCCGGAGGACAGCGTCATCGAGGGCGTGGACATGAAAGCTATAATCGAGCGCACCAACGACATCCGCCCGGTCTACGACGTCGAGATTCTTCGGAAGTATGTAGCGTACTCCAAGCGCATAGTCCCGGTGATGACCGACAGCGCCCTGGACATCATCAGCAAAAGCTATCTGTCCATCAGAAGCTCCTCCCAGGGGGACTCCGTTCCCATAACCGCGAGGCAGCTGGAGGCTTTCGTCCGTCTCTCCGAAGCGTCCGCCAAGATGAGGCTCAGCGAGACCGTGACGGATCTGGACGCCAACCGCGCGGTGGACCTTGTGGAGTTCTATCTGAGGAAGATCGCCGGCAGCCCGGACGGCGGATTCGATATTGACAAAGTAATGTCCGGAATCTCGGCGAAGAGCCGCGATAAAATCAAGGTTATCAAAAGAATCCTCAGCGAGTTCGGAGGGGACGACGGCCTGACGCTGGACGAGATAATAATCCATTCCTCTTCGAACGGTCTGACCGAGGACGAGGTCAGGGAGACCCTCAACACCCTCAGCGGAAAGGGCGAAGTAATTAAAACCCAGAAAGGGACCTACATGCAGGTGATCTGATGCTGGCTAGAATGCACCGGGCCGGAGGGGAGACGATCCTCGCGGTCTGCGACGAACATCTTCTCGGCACCGTGCTGGAAGACGGAGGGAGAAAAATTTCCGTGGGGGAATTCTACAACGGAACGAGCGTGGACGCGGACACTCTGGCGGAATGGATGAGATCCGCCGGATCCATGAATCTCATCGGAGACGAGGCTGTCTCCGTGGCCGTGAGGGAGGGATACGCCTCCGCGGACAGCGCGTTCGAGATCGCCGGAACGAAATATTTAGTGGTCGTGATGATGTGAGTTTCTGCGTCAGCTGCGGAAAGGACTGCTCCGAGCTTCTGGACGGAATGTGCGCGGAGTGCTGGCTGGACGGCAGGAAGATCGTTACCGCTCCTCATCATACGGATCTTAAAACCTGCACCGGATGCGGCGAGTTCTTTCTTAACGACAGGTGGGTCAGGTGCACCTTGCTGGACGCCGTGCAGGACGCCGCCTTCTCGTCCTGCGGAGTCATCAGGGAAGCGGAAATAGACAGGAAGAAGACGAAGACTCTCTCGGTGGAGGCCCAGGATCCTTACGTCTACGAGGTCGCGATGGAGTTCGCGTGTCTCGTGAGGGGGATCGAAGTGTCCGAGACGGTTTCGACGACGGTCCGCATCAAGAACACTGTCTGCAAACCGTGTTCGAGGAAACTTGGCAATTATTATACTTCGATTCTTCAGATAAGATCCGGATCCAGAAACGCGTCCGGGGATCTTATATCGGAGGCGCTGGAGGTCACGGAGAACTTCGTCGGAAGGCAGGCGGAGACCAACAAGCAGCTGTTCATAACCAAGACCGAGGAGGTCCCCGGAGGGATAGATGTTTATCTTTCATCGATACAGCTGGGGAGATCCGCCGCCAAGGAACTGGCGGACATGTACTGCGCCGAGTTCAAGGAATCGCCGAAACTCGTCGGAAAGACCGAGGACGGGCAGGACATGTACCGCCTGACGTACCTGGTGAGGCTTCCGGAGTACCATACCGGAGACGTCGTTCTTTTCGAGAACAGGCTGTGCAAGCTTGTGAAGGTATCCGGAACCGGGGGGCGCGTTCTGGATCTGATGAATTTCAGGGAGAGAGCCGTGAGAAGAACCGAGATGCCGGATCTCAAAGTGATCGAGAAGGGATCGGAGCTGAAGCGGGCGGAGGTCATCAGCTCTTCTGGAAGCGAGATCCAGGTGATGAATCCCGTCAATTATTCTGTCGCGGATCTCCGCGTTCCGGAGGGCTTCGTTCCCGGGGAGAGCGTATGCGTCACGGAATGGGACGACGCTCTGTATCTGGTCCCGTGATTCTCTGGAACTTTTTATAACAGCGTCGCCGTTGACCGTGTATGAAGAGACTGCCCGAGCCGCCGGAGGACGTAGTCGTCAACCTCCTCCGTCTGGCCAACACCAGGATTCCCGATGATATAGGCTGGGCCCTGGAGGCCGCCGCCGGCTGGGAGACGGGAGAGATCGCCCGCATCCAGCTGGGAGCCGTTCTGGAGAACATCAAGAAAGCCGAGCATCTGGGGGTTCCCATGTGCCAGGATACCGGGATTCCGGTGTTCTACGTCCGTGGAAAATTCGACTCCTCCATAGTTTCCGCCATCGCCGCCGGCGTGGAGAAAGCTACCAGGATCATCCCGCTGAGGCCGAACACGGTGGATCCGATCACCCGCGAGAATTACGGATCCAATCTGGGTCCGGGAATGCCGGTGATTCATTTCGTTCCCGGGGACGTTCCGTACACGGAGATAACCGTGCTCCCGAAGGGCGCCGGATCCGAGAACATGACCCGTCTGGCCATGCTGAATCCGGCCGACGGAGTTGAAGGAATAAAAAAATTCGTCCAGGGCGCCGTTCTCGACGCGGGCGGAAGGCCCTGCCCTCCGTCGGTGGTCGGGGTGGGCATCGGAGGAACGTCGGACAGATGCGCCGCGATGGCCAAAGAGGCTCTGCTTATCCCGCTGGACTGCGACAATCCCGATCCCGTGCTCGGGAAAATGGAGGAGGAGCTGTTCTCCGCGCTGAACTCGTCCGGCCTGGGGCCGATGGGGCTCGGAGGATCCTCCACGGTTCTCGGAGTGAGGATCAAAAAGGAGGCGTGCCACACCGCCAGTCTTCCGGTGGCGGTCAACATCGGGTGCTGGGCGACCAGAAGGGCATCCGCCAGGATCTGGGACGACGGAGTGGAGTATTCGCAGGGGGCGGTATTCTGAGGACTCTCCGCGCGCCGTTGAGCGAGAGCGATGTCAGATCCCTGAAACTGGGGGAAACGGTGTATATCTTCGGTCCGGTCATCACCGGGAGGGACGAGATGCACATCCGCGCTCTGGAATACGCCCGCGAGGGGAAAGAGGTTCCTCCGGATCTGGAGGGCGCCGCGCTTTTCCACTGCGGGCCGATCATGAGAGATAACGGAAACGGAGGATGGTCCGTCGTCGCCGCGGGGCCCACCACGTCCGCGAGGATGAACAAGCTGGAGCCGGAGATGATCCGCAGGTTCTGCATCCGCGCGGTGATCGGAAAGGGAGGAATGTCAAAGGAGACCGCTCAGGCTATGAAAGAGACGGGATGCGTGTATCTGGCGGCGACCGGAGGGGCCGCGGTGTCGCTGGCCGAAGGTCTGGGAATCTGCAAAGGCGCGGAGTGGGAGGATCTCGGGATGCCGGAGGCCATGTGGAGATTCGAGACCGACAGGTTCGGGCCGCTGATCGTGGCGATAGACTCGCAGGGAAACAGCCTGTACGAGAAAGTGTCGTCCTCGCTCGTCAGAGTCTTCTGATCTCTCCTCGATCCTGAGGCGGATCTTCTTCATCTTCTTCAGAAGGAGCATCAGGCCGTACACTCCGAGGATGACCAGAAGCATCAGGATTCCGACGACCTCGTAGGCGTGGGGGGTGTCCAGGCCGAAGAAGCTGTTTCCGGTGACGGCCTCCATTGAAATATAGAGATAATCCTCTCCCCGTACGTCCTCGAGGACCACGTCCCTGAATCCGTTGCTGGTCACCGTGACGGTGTAGCTGTCGTAGGGGCAGTCGATTTTGAAGCGTCCCTGCTCGTAGGTTCTGGTGCGGAAGTCCTCGTTCCCGCTGAGATAGATCTGGGCATCCAGAAGGACCTCCTCGTTCTGCACTATGCCGGTGACTATTCCTTTTATCTCTATGTAGGAATGATCGTCGTCGGCGTCCGCGAATCCCGCGGGCATGACGGCCAGAAAAACGGCCGCGATAAGCGCCAGAACAGATCCGTATCTCATATCTCACCGTTACTATATGTCCCGATAATAGATTTTCGCTTCGCCGTTACGGGTTTTCCCGTTCCACGGGGGTTTTCCCGGAGATCATTTCTTCTCTGATCCTCCTTTTGCGGAGAAGATTCTCCATTTCTTCGCGGACGAGCCTGCGCTCGTAATCCGTGAGCCCTAGGGCATCCAGCGGCTCTTCGGCTGAAATACCCTTTTCATCGCGTATTTTCAGAACTGCTTCGGCGTAGCTGATCATCTCTCCCCTGCGGACCTCCTCCACGGTCTCGTTGAAATCGAAGGTAGGTCTGATCCCGCGTCTTCCCTCGAGATATCCGCGCAGGTATCCGTGCATGGATTCCACGGAGAGAACCGTTTTCAGATCGGAGGAGTATCTGAACTTTCCCAGCAGATCCATGGCCGTGCCCAGGCCTCCTTTCTCTTTATCGAATACCAGATTGAGGAAATCCAGCTGCTTCCCGAACTCCGGGCTCCTGCACTCGCCCAGACCGATGATCATAATGTCCAGAAGACTGTCTTCCCCGCCGATCCCGGCGCCTCTGCGTCTGGACATCACGTGGTAATGGGCTATCTCTCCTCGGAGCTCGCCGGGAGGATCTATTACAACCACGATCGATACGAATCCCCTCAGGCCGTCCGGATCGCCGGACAGATATGATTCAGCGTTCTTTTCGAACAGTTTCATTCCCTCGCGGGCGGCGGTTATCTCCGGCTCGAATCTGCTCTCCGGGGTTACGATGTAATTCGTGACGGTTTTGATCCATCCCCCGTCCTCGATCTTCATGTCGCGGACGTTGCCGTTTCTGTCCAGTATCTCTGATACCCTGTACACGGGGCCGGGCCCGCATCCTATGGCTCCGAGGTACTTCTCCGCGTACGGGAGGCATTCCTTAAGTATGATCATGGCCGGGCCTTCGGGATCCGGGGATATGCCGTCTCCGTTTCCTGTCTCGTTCCCGCTTCTTCTTATCCTGCTCATGGTTACCGCGGACGGAACAGTTGCTGTTCGTTATTTAATGAGGAACCGGGGGAGAGCGGAAGGTTAAAACCGGTTCCGGCGCGGAAAGGGCATTACGCGGAACGTTTTTTTAACCCGTCCGGCTGTTTTTCATCCGAGGTTTGCAACTCCGGGAGGGCGTTCTTGCGGAACACCGGGTCTCCGGCTCCGGCAGTCCTTGTACGCTTCCGGAGCATGCTTCCCGGGTTGCAATCTGAGTAGTCAAGGTGTTGCAATGTGAGTAACTGACTACACAGATTGTAAATATAGTGCTGTCGCTAAGACATTCCATGGAAGAGGGTTACATCCCCAGGATAGCGGACGAATACTTCAGGTCGAGGCTGAACTCGGCCGGGGCGCTGCTCATAGAGGGACCGAAGTGGTGCGGCAAGACGACCACCGCCGGACAGCTGTGTCACAGCTTTCTCTATATGCAGGATCCCGACGAGCGCGAGTCTAACTTTTATTACGCGTCCAAAAAGCCGTCCAGACTGCTGGAGGGGGAGCGTCCGCGCCTGATCGACGAATGGCAGACGGCCCCGGTCCTGTGGGATGCGGTGAGGTACGCCGTCGACCGCGAGAAGGGAAGGGGGCTGTTCGTGCTCACCGGGTCCGCGGTACCGGATCTCGGAAAGGAGGAGGAGCAGAAGATGCACAGCGGAACCGGCCGCATATCCCGGGTCAGGATGCATACGATGAGTCTGTTCGAATCCGGCGATTCTGACGGTTCCGTCTCCCTTTCCGGTCTTTTCGAGGGCAGAACCGATTATTCCGCATGCTCCGGTCTGACTCTGGAGAGGGCGGCGTTCCTCGCATGCAGAGGGGGATGGCCGGCCGCCGTCGGGACGGAGGACAGGTATTCGCTGAGGATGGCTAGAGATTATGTGGAATCGGTGTCGGCCTCGGACATATCCAGGGCCGACGGCGTCATGAGGAACCAGTACGTCGCCAGGGCCCTTCTGGCGTCTCTGGCAAGGAACGTCTGCACCCTGGCTGAGACGACCGCGATAGCCGAAGATCTGAAGAGCGTGGCGACGAGGAAGACCGTTTCGGAGTACATCGCGGCCCTCCGCATGATATTCGTCTGCGACGACATACCGGCATGGAGGCCTGCTCTCGTGTCTAAGGCAAGGCTCAGAACGTCGTCCAAGAGGTGCTTTTCGGATCCGTCGATAGCGGCCGCCGCGCTGAATGCGGGACCGGAATCCCTGCTGAAAGATCATCCCGCCTTCGGATCGATATTCGAATCGCTCTGCGTAAGGGACATGCGCGCGTACCTGCAGCCTCTGGAAGGGAGCGTGATGCACTATCATGACAGCACCGGGCTCGAAGCGGACATGATCCTGGCGCTGGACGACGGAAGATGGGCGGCGATAGAGGTGAAACTCCGCTCCGGGGAGGACCAGGCCGCGGAGAATCTCATACGCATCAGGAACAAGACCAGAACGGCGGACGGGACGCCCCCGTCGTTTCTGGCGGTCGTGACGGCGACCGGGATGTTCCGCGTCCGCGACGACGGGGTGCTGGTGATTCCCATAGGATGTCTGGGGCCCTGATCCCGGGACAGGACCGGATCCGCTGCGGCTTTTGCCTGGTAAAAAGGAAACTGTATTACCCTTAATTGACAAATTGAATCTAAAAAGAGTATCATAATACTCTTTATACACAGAGGAGGATGCGGAGGCGGCCGGCAGTGATTTCTGAACGGGAACTGATCGATTCGGATTATGACGATTTGTCTGATTCTGATATAATAGTGCTGTTGATCGCGGACGGAAAAAGACCTGTCGCGAAAACCAGGCTCCAGAAGATTTCTTTATTCTATCATGAGCTTTATTGGAAAGCAGCCGGCGGGACCGATCACAATGCGTACTTCTCAGGATATTCCGATGATATCGACGAATCGGCGGTCAATCTTGCCGATAAGGGCATCCTGAAGGAGAATCATGACGGCTATGTCCCTACGGAATACGGCCGTAAATTGCGCCAATATATTCTGGACGAATACGAGGACGAGGAGCAGATAAAAGAAATCGGGAATATCAAATCCGCTGCGGAGACGATACCCGACAGGAATCTTGTCGGACTGGCGTATCATTTCTACGATGAGGCCGTTAAGAATTCACCGATAACGTATTCCGTAAGAAAACTGAACGAAGTCTCATATTACGACGGTATGCCTCTCAGAGAATACCGGAAGGAGGATTTCGAATCGAAACTGCGCGCAGGCACGCCGATAATGAGCGGAAGACGACGGCCACTATAATAAATAAACTCGATAAACAATCGTTTTCAGACTATAAATCGGACGCTCAGTTAAGCACCCATTAAGCACCCCGAATCAAGCCCAAAACGGAATATATCTGAACATACGCGTTGATGTGTTCTCATCAATCGTACGGAATGTTTGTTTTAATGATTATTATTGATTAGTATTGTGTGAATTATTGACAGAGTTGTCTACGAAATTTTAATTATGTTTGCATAAAAAATTTACATTTTTTATCCCACGTATTATCCCACGTATTATCCCACGTATTAT
>JAEEKU010000015.1 GCA_016282555.1 Methanomassiliicoccaceae archaeon | reverse complement strand
GCGTCCCAGTACCCTCTTCTGTGCGCTTCGGACAATCTTTCCAGCATCGAAACGTACGCCCAGCAGTTGTTCTCCATCATTCTCCGGCGCATCTCTTCATCGCGGACGTAGAACCCGGCCATATCGCTGAAAACCCCCGTGTCCACTTTTCCGGTGGTGGCGGCGAGTCCCAGCACGTTGGTGAAACGCTCGCTGATGTTCTGCGCCCCGTGGTAGCCGGTTCTTAGCAGGCCTTCGGCCCACCGGGGATTCAGAAGACGCGTTCTCACTCCGCGTTCTATTGATCTTCTGAGATCCATAGTCTTGACCGCCGGGCCGCTGGCATCCACGACGTACGATTCCGACGGCTTCCCCTTGGCATTCTCTACAGATCTGGAAAGCCCTCCGAGAAACTCGAAGTAGTGATCAAGATCGATGATGTCGCGATCCGCGGAATCCCTTATCTGCGTAATAATCTCGACCCGTTTCTGGTTTTCCCGGAGAAGTCCGGGGACGTCCCGCGCCGTTCTAGATATATATGCGTAATGGAGGGCATCCGTAAACAGATCTCCGAGCTCGCTCTCGTTTTCCCATCCGGATTTCTCAACAGTTTCCGTTATGCTAGTTCCGTAATTTCCGTCGGAAGGCCCGAATAGTCTGCACTCTGCGAGTTTTTTATCCGTTATCCCTGATTTTTTAAGATATTCCAAATTATCCCTGGAATGTCTGGATATCGCGTTGTCGTCATAATCAGAGACTTTCCTGAATAATGTCCCTATTCCTTCTATAAGTTTAGGGAACATGTCCCTGAAAAATCCGCACATGGTGATAACGACGTCTACTCTCGGTCTTTTCATCTCTTCGGAAGGAATCACCTCGAACCTTTCCGAAAAAGCCCCGGAGTCGGAAACCATTCTTATTCCCAGATAACCGCAGATCTGTCCCAGACTCATGCCTCTGGTGCGGGAAGTCTCCAGCCCCCACAGTATTATCGCCGCGGACTCCGGGTAACGGCCCTCGTTTTTGAAGAACTGCCTGACGGCTTCTTCAGCTGCCTGCGATCCGCGTTCGAAAGCGGCATAGGACGGAACTCTGTCCGGATTGAACTGGACGATGTTCCTTCCCGCAGGCAGAATTTCCGGATCTTTCATTATATCCCCGCCGGCGGAGGCTTCGATATAGCGGGAATCCAGGGCTCTGATGAGATTTTCCGATTCGAGGTTTTCGCAGTATGCGGTTATGACGCGCTCTGGATCCCGGATGCTTCCGAATCCGGCGGCTTCCGCGGCGAAATCCTCGCCTGATTTCCTGTCAGCCTTGTCTCCGAAACGATGCAGACCGGAAGGTATCAGAGAGTCTCTTATCGAAACAAGCTCGTCCTCGAGCTCCTCGATGTCCTCCGGCAGCCTGAGTTTCTCCGCCCCGGCGGATAATCTCCGGAGAACCGTCTCCGCTCTTCCCTTGTCGGTTTTCGAAGATTCGCGGTATTCGGAGATCAGTTCCTCCAGCTCCGCCAGGCTGCCGTAGAGGCCGCTTTTGACGAAGGGCGGAGGCATGTAACTGATTATGCATGCGTGGGATCTTCTCTTGGCAATCACGGCTTCTGACGGGTTTCCGGCATAGTACAGATAGAAATGGGATATATTTCCCAGAATATAGTCGGGAAAACAGTTTCCGGATACGGCCGTTTCTTTTCCCGGAAGGAATTCCAGCGTTCCGTGGGTTCCTATGTGTATCACGGCATCCGCTTTGAATTCGTTTATAATCCAGTCATAGAATGCCAGGTACTGGTGGTGCGGAGGCATTTTCAGATCGTGATACATCCCCGGATCTGTTTTCTCGCCGGATCTGGGCGGCTGAAGCCCTATGAAAACATTTCCTGAAATAAGTCCGGGGATGAGGTAGTCTCCTCCGGAAACCATGATCTCTCCCGGCGCCTTTCCCCAGTATCCTGCTATATCCTTGTGGCCGTTTTCCGAATGATAGCGAGGAATCTTTTCCTGACCGTGCCATTTTCCGTCATTCAGTATTCCGTTGCCGATGAAATACGAAACGATTTCTTCTGCGGACATTTCTCCGGCATCGTAGCCGTTTTCCTTCAGAAGACTGAGAATTCCGGAAATGGATCCGGAGCCGTCCAGAAAAGATCCTCCGAACAGATTGTCTTCCCCCGGAGGATAGTTGTAGGAGATCAGGGCGATTCTCTTCTCGCTGTTCTTCTTCGAACCGAGAGACAGATATCCTTTGACTTTTCCGCATATGCGATCCAGACGCTCCTCGCAGGGCGCGATTTCATACAAAGAAACAAGATCTCCGGGTTTTCCGGTATTTCTTTTGAAACCCGCCGGTATGGTGCAGAGGGATCCGTCCATCTCAGGCAGGAAAATGTTCAGCATATATTCCATCGGGCCGGTGCCGGCGGGATCTTCCTTCCATGTCTCTTCGGAAGTATTCGCGGAGATAAAGGGGGACAGAACCGGAACATCAAGTTCCTTAAGCAGTTTTTCGGCGGAAACCGAGTCTCCGCCCATCGGTCCGGCCATGAATCTGAACGGAAGGAGGTTTACGATGATTTTCGGCTTTCCCGCGACAGCTCTGAAATCGTCCGCGTTTCCGATGCTGTACGAATTCATAGCAATGGGGAGAACGGATGCGAAGCCCGACAGCTTTTCGAACAGTCTTCTCGCGACAGGAAGGGTCCTGTCCGGATAATTGCTTCCGCTGTACACCAGCGCCACATCGTACTGACTGCAGTTCCCGTACGATTCCGCTGAAAGATATTCTTCCAGAGTAACCGGATCTTTTATGTAAACTCCGGAATTGCAGTCTCTGTACGGGACGGAACCGATATCCGCGATGCCGAGATATTCTCCGAGAAGAAGGCTGTAGATGAATCCCATATCCTGCTCTTCCGCGCGCTTCCACGCCATCGATATTTTTTCTAAATTTTTCTGATCTTCAGGCGACGGAATCCTCTCCGCCTCGTCGTATTTTCCGAGACGGTTCAGACGGAGGGCCATTCCTCCGGTGCAGATCCGGATTCCTTTGCAGCGTTTTACGGATTCCGATATTTTCAGATAAAAATCGCGGCCGGTTCCCATCAGATCGGCGATCACGATGTCGGAGGATTCGATATCCTCCTGCAGGCCGGGTTTCCAGCCGTCGCCGGCATAATAAAAACGGAATTTTACGGAACCTGGAACATTTACGGAGTAAGCGTACGATTGAGCGATTGCGGGCATGGAAACCGATACAATCGTCACGAGAACGGCCATGCGCTCGGATCCATGCTCCGGTTAATAACCGTAACTGTTTTTCAATCTGGTAAAGAATTATGCATTTTCCAGCATGGATCTCACTATCCCGGCGTATTTCTGAAGCATCTCCTCCGCAGGTCCCGTGCGCTCTTTTCTTTTATCCATTATGCTGCTTATCTTCAGGTAACCGCCCGCGACGGTTCTGGCGGGAACGGACTGGATCAGCTGTTCCGCCCACCCGGATCCGG
>JAEEKU010000170.1 GCA_016282555.1 Methanomassiliicoccaceae archaeon | reverse complement strand
GTCGTGGCTCTGTCCACCATTACCCCGATGATTCCGCCTGCCTCCATCTTCATCTCCTTGAATCCCTCGTAGCAGCGATCGGAGAAAGTTCCCCAGTGCTGGGTCGGGACGATGACTTCGGCGGGAATCTCTCCGACTCCGACGTGTCTGGCCCTGAACTCGTAGCACCTCTCCTCCCATTCGTGCTCGGCGATTTCGGAAGAAATCTTCCTTCCTCCGGCTTTTTCGGAGATGGAATCGAAGAACGCCTCCTCGAGATCGTTGTACTTCGCGTCTCCCTGAAGAGTCACGAGCCAGAGGTTGGTAACGTCGGGAGCGTGCCATCCCGCCCTCTTCTGGTTGGCGAAATGGTTGAAATCGGACCAGGCGACATGCAGAGGCCTGGCGGAAGCGTCGGCGACCATCTCCTGCATCGGGCCGTTGATGTCCCTGAGATGATCGAACTCGTAGGCGAGGCATCTGATCTGTCCCATCGGGTAGATTCTGAAAGTGACTTCTGCGAGAGTTCCCAGAGTTCCCTCGGCTCCGGAGAAGAACTGGTTGAGGTTGTAGGTTCCCCTGTACGAACCGATCCTGTCGAACCCGGTGGTAACTATGGATCCGTCGTCGACAATGACGACCGAACTGAGAACGTTATCCTTCGCGGATCCGTACTTATAGGAGCCGACTCCCATACCGTTGGTGGAGATCCATGCTCCTATAGTTCCCGCGGGGAAACTGGAGGGATAGGATCCGATTATGAATCCTTTCTTCATGCAGGCTTCCAGGAGATTCTTCCAAGTGGATCCCGCCTGAACCCTCACGTACATCTCTTCGGTGTTGATCTCCAGAACTTTGTTCATCTTGGAGGAGACGTCGATAAGGATACCGGCCGCGGCGGGCATGCATCCCCCGAGTCCCCACGAGGCGTTTCCTCTGGGAACGACCGGGATCCCGTTGGCGTAGGCGAGTTTTACAATCTCCGAGATCTGCCTGGCGTTCTCGGGCCTGACCACCACGTCGGGAAGATTCTTGAACGCGAGCCCCGCCTCTTTGGGAAGAGGAGCCATGTCGTGGCTGTAGAGGATCCTGTCGAGATCGGAACAGGAAACGTTAACCTCTCCGACGATGGCCTTCAGCTTTTCGATGATTGCCGGGGTAACCGCGCGGGGAAGATTGACGTCCTCGGGCTTGACGTCCCTGAATCCGTCCTCGATTCTCCTGGCGAACCTGTTGGTGCATTCGTCGCGGTATTTGCTGAAGCATCTCGCGGAGGATCTTCCGCCCAGCTCTTCCGCCTTATCGGAGACGGAGTCGATAGTCTCCTTGGAAGGCTCTCCGCCGATCCTGACCGCGGCGGTGCTGCGGTCCGCAACGACTCCGGAAAGGGGAACATCCGGGAACGCGTCAAGGAACGCGGCCAGATTGATCAGGGGAACGTAGCATGCGGCGAGACAGGGATTGACGCAGTCGCATCCGGCGATTCCGGACCACATCTGCTCCCCGGCATCCGTTTTGGACGCTCCGGCATCGGCCATAATGGCATCGGCGGTTTCGATATCGAGATTGACGAACTCCTCCTTTCCCTGGAAGACCAGGAGGGAGCATTTCTTCGATGCGTTGAATGAAATGTGGAGAGGCTTAAGGGAAGCTTCGTGCGCGATCTTCACGAAAGCCGCCTGCATGGAAGCGGCGTCCGGGAACTTGTATGAAACGGGCTTTATAATTCCCAGAGGGGAGATCTTCAGAGTCACGGCGGTGATGATTCCGAGCCTTCCGTAGGAAGCGGTGAACGTCTGGGTCAGATTGTAGCCGGACATGTAGTATCCGATGTCGTCGTAACCGGTCTCGATCATCTCGCCGTTGCAGTCGACCGCGAAAACGTTGTAGACGCAGTCCTTCGCGGTTCCGTACTTGTAAGAGCCGATGACCGCCTCCTCGGTATATACGAAATCCTCCACGGTGCTGCCCGTTCCCCCCGGAAACGCTCCGAGAGTGAACCCTTTCTCGTTGACCGCCGCCTCCAGATCCGATATTTTGCATCCGACCTGGACTTTAACGGTCATCGAAACTGTGTCAATATTAAGAATCTGGGACATGCACGAAGTGTCCACGTAAACGTTCCCGTCCTCGCAGTTCTTCTTTCTGGAAAGGGGAACGACTCCCGCCCCGGAGGACAGGATCTTCGGCACCGCCCTGGCCAGCTCTGCCTCGTCGGACGGAGTGAACACTGCTTTTCCGTCGTAAACTTTAGTCTTTCCGATTGCCGAAGCAATCTGGCTGATAACATCCGGAGTTGCAACGGAACTGTCTGCTGTTTTCGGTTTCATTTCGCTCTCGACCTCCACTCGTTTGAATGGATAATAATGGTGTCGGGTAGAGCATGATTAATTAAAAGGTTTGGTACGCCGCCCCCGGCTGCCAGAGCCCCGGGGCGGCCCCGGAATGAAGGGAACCGATCTCAGGAGCCTTTTTCCCGGGCGCGATCCTCGTCGGCCACCTGGGAGCGGGTCTTGATGCGGATGATGATGCTGCTGTCGTCTATCTTCGAGGGGAAGATATCTGCCACGTCTCCGAGCCTGCGCCCGAACACCCGGACGTTCTCCAGATAGTCCTTGTGCTCCCCGTAGGGGATCTTTACCCTCAGCCCGTCCAGATGAAGAACCATCGGGGCCGGCCTCAGGCACATGTCGATGGGCTCGTAGCTCTCCAGAATCTGCTTGACCTCGGCGGGATGAACGAAAAGGGGATCCTCCTCGAGGCTGCGCTTCTTATCGCGGAGAACCCTTTCCAGAGTATCGGCGATCTCCTCAAGTTTGGCTCTCTCCGGGGGAGTTCTCATTCTGGAGGATTTGCGCCCGACTCCGGAGACGATGGCTTCGCATTTGTCGTCGACCCCCTCCGGCTTCGGACCGGATACGAGAACGGTCGGCACGTGGACGTCCTCTATGAGCTCGGCCTTCTTCTCCACGCAGGATTTGAAATTTCCCATGACGAAAACAGCCGCGTCGTACTCGTCGATTATTCCCTTTTCGACGGCGGAGATCTGCGCGGTCGCCTTCCCGCGCCCTCTGGCCATTCCCATGACGACCGTGACTGAGCCGTATCTTCTCAGCTCTTCGGCGATGTCGCAGATGGGATGGGGCATATGATGCCTTCCAAGAGTGGGTCCCACGACGGCGATCTCGGTTCCCGCCAGAGGAACCTCCTTGACCACTCCGCCTATCTCGGTGCATATCTTCTCGATGGCCTCGCGGTCCTCGCCGGGCACCGACATGGTCACCATAAGCATCTGGGAGCTGCGGTTCTTCTGAAGAACCACGCCTCCGACGTCTTCGATTATTTCGAAAAGCTCCTCGGAGCGGTACACCCCGCCGTCGTACATCATGACTTCGAACATCGGCGCGTCCCTCCCATCTCCGCATGGACTTCTCTGCCCGCGTCCATCATCCACGGCTGCATTATCTCCTCCGTGGCGACGGTCGTCAATATGTTTCCGTCCGTCAGCACGCGGCGGTTCTTGATTCCCTCCGGCATGGTCCTCCAGACGGCTCCGAGGATCTCCCTTTTGTCCTCTTCGCCCGAGGATACGATCATCGCCGAAATCTCTTCTTCCTTCCCGCCTACCACGTCCAGATCGAATCTGGTCTGCTGGATCACCGCCCTTCTGCCGTATTTTCCCCAGAGGGCGGAGAGTATAGCGGGAGCATAGCGCTCCTCGGTTATCGTTATATGGACGTTTCCGGCCTCCGCTCTCATGTTGGAAACGTCGGGAACGGTTTTCCTGGAGGGCTCGGCCTTGAGGGCTATGGAGAAAATG
>JAEEKU010000169.1 GCA_016282555.1 Methanomassiliicoccaceae archaeon | reverse complement strand
TGATCTAGCACACGTCCAGGTTTCGTATGATCGGCAATCATCGGGCTGCCCCGCGCGTTCCTCCTATGGCGGGACCCTATGCCTCTTCCCCGGATCAGACTCTGTTGCTGTTCCAGGTGCATCGTGATTCTGAATCGAATCTGTCTCGTGTTTGAGACAGACCCCGACAGATGGTAATGTTATTTAAAACTTTTTATCGAAGGCAGTTCTTTGAGATTGTCAGAGAAAAAACATCCGGAGTTCTTCTTTATCGATATGTTTCGAATCTCTCAAATGGTGATTTAAACAAAATCTTTAAATGCACTTTCGGAGACCCCCTCTGACTGCTTATATACTTTCTTAAGAAACAATCGTTATGGCCTCATGCAGTTCTGATTTTTTCAAGAAGTGGATTTGCAAAGGAGACTTCCTCTCGGCGGATGACTTTCTGAGTCTTTGCAGACAGCAGTCCTGGTACAGGGTTCCGGGCTGTTATATTATTCTTGTTTTCAACAGAAAGCATCAGGCCCGCAACCTCTCCAATTATTCTAAAGGGTATGTAGGCCAGTCGGTTGATATCTATAACAGAGTCAGGGATCATGTTTCGGGCCGCGGGAACAAATTGATTTACGAGGAGTATTCTTCCGGAAAAACACTGCTTATACAGATAGTTCCGTCCTCTGAAGAATCTCTCAACGATCTTGAATGCAAACTGATCGGCTCCCTCGATCGCAACCGCCTTTACAATAAAACCGACGGAGGATCCGCTGTCAGATGCCGCGACAAATCCAAATTCATTCTTCCGGATCGCAGGCTGCTTCTTCCCTGGACGCGGGGCTGCGGCAGAATGAACAGGATTACATTTCAGTTTCCCGAAAAAGGAACTACTAAACTGAAAATCAACGGCATTCTCATAGGCAAATTCCAGCAGGGTTCGAAAATAAGTTTTGACATTTCTGACGGGGAGTACAGATTCAAAGTTTCCGCTTCGGGAAAAAAATCGTTCAGGAAAACGAGATATATCAGCAGCAGAAAAGAATTTCTGGTATCGCGTGGAATTTTTTCCACGTCCGTGATTGCGGTGCGCCGTAAATGATCAGGGCTATCAGGGCAACAAGCCTGCCCTGATAGAAAAATGTTTATTCCAGGTAAATGGCAGGCCTTCCGGGCACAGCTACTTTGGATTTTTTCTGAGGATCGTATATGTCCTGCTGATCCGCTTTGTACACGTCGATGCCGAGCGTCATTTCTTTTGACAGAAAGTCTCTGGCCGACATGAACAGGGAATACTCGTCCGCTCCTGAAACAGCGCCGCTTCCCCCGGAACCGGATTTCATCAGTTCCGATGCGGTTTTCTTCGCGAATTCCGATGCGGCTTTGCCGTTGGATTTGATGGAATCGTCAGCCATGCATGCTTTGATCAGTTCGGGAATCGAGAGCGTTCCGTTCTTTTTCATCTCAACTCCGATTTCGATCACTTTCTGTTTCCATGCGGGAGACGTATACAGAATGGCTTTCTTCGGCTCGATTTTGGCGATTTTTCTTACCTCGGCGATGTCCGACATCACTTCTCTCAGAAGCTCTTCGGTGTACTCCGCATCTTCCGATATGCTGCCGTAATCAGGTTCCGGAAGCAGAGATGCCGAAACGAGGCCTTCGAATCCGGCGGATTCCCATAATTCCTCCGCGATGTGGGGGGTCACCGGCATCATGCACTGGATCCATATGCGGAGGATGGTTTTTACCGTGCTTCTGCAGAATCCCCCGCGCCTCGTATACCATTTTACGTCGTTCAGCATTTCGAAGTAAACTATGGTTGCCATGGATCTCAGATCGTTGGATTCCATAACGCGGGATATCCCGGCAAGATGGGTGTTGAATCTGGACACGATCCACGCATCGATAGACGAAGCGGAAGACTCGTCATCGCGGGAAAGGAGTTCCTGGATAACCGACGCTATCCTCTCGATTCTGAGCTTGTAAGATACGACCGTCTCCTCGCTCCACTCCACATCGACGAACATGGATGCCACGTGAGCGTAATACAGCCTCATCGAATCGACGCCGAATTTGGCCGCCGCTCCCGGGATGGGCTGGGCGCCGCCTTTGGACTTTGATATTTTATCGCTGTTTTTGCCTGTGACGTACCAGTTGACCGTTATTCCCGCGGGACGCATCTCCTCCGGCATTATAGCCGTATGATTGAACAGGAATCCGGGGAAATGAACGGTCATGTGCTCTTTGCCGCCGAGATTCATGTCCAGCGGATACCAGTACAAGACGTCTTTGCGTATGTCTTCCAGAAGCTGAACCGGAGCCCCGGACGAATCCGAAACGTTGCGGATATCGCCTTTCCCGAGGATGACGTAATCGAAGAATTCTTCGGTCATCTGCTCCGGCTTCAGGCGTCCGTCGTTCGCATACGGGGATATGAGATAATAGATCGGATACAGGGTGGAGTCGGAAATCGCTTCGATGGTCCATTTTTCGTCAAACGGAAACTTGGTTCCGAGCCAGTTTCCCTGTCTGACGCAGGCGCGCTCCCTGTACCACCTGAGAACGCCCTCCACGTTATCCTTGTATTCCTGAGGATAGATGGACATTTTGCGCGTATGCTCTATGGTTTCTTCGGTGAGTTTTTCATCGGCGTAATTGATGAACCACTGGTCGTTCAGTTTTTTAATATGGACTCTGGAACCGCATCTGCAGACGACTTCTTCCGTGAGATCGTAAAACAATTCCGCCTCTCCGGATTCGAGCATGGCCTCGCGCATTTTGTCTTTGGCTTCCTCGACTCTCATTCCGGCATATTTTCCGCATACCGCTTTCATGCGGCCTGTGTGGTATCCGTCCTTGTAGACCTGCTTCTTCGCCTCTGCGAGTTTAGGATCTCCGGGTTCTTTTATTCCCATGCGTTTGATAATGTCCTCGGCGGGAAATTCTCCGTACCCTTTCATCTCTATTATGGAAACGGGCCTGACGGAATCGATCAGTTCCGG
>JAEEKU010000168.1 GCA_016282555.1 Methanomassiliicoccaceae archaeon | reverse complement strand
AGCCTTTGGAGATGCAGTATCCGAACGGCGGCGTAAACCCCATGGTTTTCTTGCGGGAATCAGACGTTTCCAGGGATTCCGCCTTCTCCCTCATGCCCATGTAGGTTCTTTCCCCGATCTGCTCGCTCTCCAGCTGGGCCAGGCGCTGGATCATATCCACAACGAATCTCCCGAGGGCGTTGGTCGTATCGAGCGATTCCGAAGAGGAGACGAATTTTTTCCCGCTGCGCTCCAGCGTCTCCATCATGCTCATGAAGTTGCGGCTGTTTCTGTGGATACGATCCATCTTTATTACCACAATCACGTCCCAATTATCCATTTCCGACATCATTTTTCTGTACGCCGGACGCTTGTCGTTCCTTCCGGAATAACCGTCGTCTTCGTAAACGCCGGAAACGTCCCAGCCCTCGGCGATGCAGTAATCCGAGAGAATGGATTTCTGGGCGCCGAGAGAGTAACCCTCTTCGGCCTGCTCCTCGGTGGAGACTCTGACATACAGGGCCGCGCGCATCGTTCCTCCAGCGAGCCGTTGACTGCCTCGTATTTTTCGACGGATACCACGGGCTGATGACCGGATCTGCGGATAATGCCGTCCCATCTTATGTATCCGGCGTACAGAGGGTTGCGGAGAATGTTGGATACGGTCTGCGGATGCCATTTTCCGCCTTTTTTAGCTGGAATCCCGCTGCGGTTGAGGTAATCCGCAATATCGGATACGGAGGATCCGCGGATTCTCATGTTGAACATATCTCTGACGACTTCTGCTTCCGATTCCATGGGAACGAGGGCGTTTTCCTCGTAAGTGTAGCCGTAGGGATGGCCGGAGCCCAGATAGCCCGTTCCGTTCTTCGCTTTAAAATTCATCCCTATCTTCACCCTCTCTCCGATCTGCTCGCTTTCCAGCTGGGCGATGCGCTGCATTATATCCATAACGAATCTGCCCATGGCGGTGGTCGTATCGAATTTGTCCTGCATGGAGTTGAACTCCTTACCTCTGGAACGGAGCTCGTTTATCATCAGGGTGAAATTGACGCTGTTACGGTGTATACGATCCATTTTCAGAACCAGAAGAAGGTCCCAGCTGTCGGATTCGGCCATCATCCTGCTGTACTCCGGACGATCCGCGGAGCGTCCCGAATGACCCTCGTCCCTGTAGATCCCGGCAACGTCCCAGCCGCGCACCCTGCAGTACGCTTCCATTCTTTTTACCTGGGCGTCCAGAGAGAAACCCTCTTTTGCCTGATCCTCGGTGGAAACCCTGGCGTAAAGCGCTACTCTCATCGGTTCCGCATTTCCTATTCCGTATTTCAATACTTAGAATCCCCTGAAATGCCGCTCCGCGCCTTATAATCGCAATTCTGATGAACTTTTATAAGCGCAATCCGATTGCAGATCATGAAAGCAGCCGGATTAAGAAATTACAGAAAAGAGGGATTTATCCTTCTGGCTCTGGTCTTGTCGGTAACCTGCGTTTACGCCGCGTCCGGATCGGATGCCGTTTCCGGCGACGGCTGGTATTACAGCCATCTCGACGATAACGGGAAAGCGATATACGACAGCGTGGTTTCGATGAAAGACGACCAGCTGTCCGCAAAAGTGACGCTGGAAGGCGACTTTTCAACCTTGGATCAGGAAACCATAACCCGCATAAACTCCGCGGTCAACGCGTCTTACGAAGCGCTGAAATGCGAATGGATGGAGATGTACCGCACCAACGACATTATGCAGATCCTCTATTCGCTATCCGAGGGGAAACTAACTCTGACGGTAGTGTTCGGACCCGCCGGGCTCTTCGAGTCTTTTCCGGAAGCGAGAGCCGAAGTCAGCGGATATCTGAACTCCGTGCATATCGACACGACGTCGAGATACTCCGCGGTGCTCGGCATCCATAACGAAGTGTGCGCTCATCTCGCCTACGAATGGGGCGGACAGTCAGACAAATCCTTTTCGCTGTACAACGCCGCCGCCGGTGACAGAACGGTAGTGTGCGAAGGCTACTCGAAACTGTTCAAATCTTTCTGCGATCTCTACGGAATCCCCTGCCTGTGCGTGATGGCAATAGCAGGCACGGACCCGGCGTGGATCGAGACGCTCAGCGCGCCCAACCATATGTTCAACTACGTCCAGATGGAAGACGGAAAATGGTATGCGGTCGATGCGACCTGGGACGATCAGACAGGCTATATCTTTTACGATTACTTCCTGGCGGGAACAAATACGACGGGATTCAGCGGCATGAAGCTCTGCGAAACGCATTTCCCGGTTTCCGGCAGTCTTCCGGAACTCAGCTCCGAAAAATACGTTTTCAATGAACCCAGGAAAGGAGATGAGTTCTCGTCCGGGGGATTGAAGTTCAAAATACTCGCCGTCAGTCCCGAAACCGTTTCGGTCACGGGGTACGAGGACGGGATAATCGATCTCGTCGTTCCCGGCTCGGTCACTTATTTCAACAAGGCCTATTCCGTAGTCTCGATAGGAAGCGGGGCGTTCAGCAAATGCAAGACGCTGGTTTCCGCGGATCTGGGAAGCGTAACCTCCATAGGAAGTTCCGCTTTTGCCTACTGCAGCAATCTTAAGACGGTCGATCTCGGAGATTCCCTGAAGACTATCGGATCCTACGCTTTCAATAAATGCTTCAGCCTGAAAACGCTGGAGATGATGGATTCTATCCGCACCATGAAGAACATCGGCGCCTACGCTTTCAACAAATGCTCCAAAATCTCTTCCGTAGCTGTTCCGTCCTCGGTCAACATGATTGTGAGCAACGCGTTTTCGACGCCGTTCACAGACGAATCCGGAAACCCTCTGGAATGCTCTGCCGACGGCCTGAAAGGCCACATCTATATCAGAAAAAGCGGCGCCTTCGAACGCCAGCCCGCGCCCGAAATCGGAACCCAGTTCGAAAAGGAAAACGTGATCTACAAAATAACCAGATATCTCCCGTGCGAGCTGGAAGCCGCCGGATACACCGGAACTCTGAAACATCTGAATCTCGCGGAAGTGGAATATGAAGGGCTCTTTTACAAGGTGACCTCGGTAGGAAACGGTTCGTTCAGCAAATGCAAAACTCTGGCGAGCGCCGAACTGCCCGATGTTACAGCCATTGGAAACGAGGCGTTTTCCGTGTGCTCCAATCTGAAAACGGTCCACATGAAATCCGTGAAAAACATCGGCCAGTCGGCCTTTTCATACTGCTCCAGACTCAGCGATATCGACTTCGGGGACAAACTGACCATCGTAAACGCCAAAGCGTTCATGAAATGCTATTCGATCAACAAACTGGATTTCCCTGACACCCTCAAGACGATACGCCCCAGCGGATTCAGCACCTGCACGGGAATAAATCAAGTGTCTTTCGGAGATTCTCTGACGATGGTGTCCCCCACCGCGTTCAAGGGCCTGACCTTCGTGAATCAGGACGGAGAACAGCTGGAAACGGGCGCAGACGTTCTGAAAGGGAAAAAGTTCCTCGGAAGCGGCCGCGTACTGTTCGAACTTGCTTAATAAAAACCGGTTTCAAAATTGAATAAGAGGCCTGTCTGTCAGTTGGTAACCACGCAAACCGGCGGGCAGGCCGGCCAGCCTGTTGCATGCCGCCTTGTTAACCCCCGGCCTCGACGGATGATGTTTGATTACGTCATGCTGGCTTATTCGACATTCAGGTACGGCGGCGGCTGACGCTGATGCCGACTGAACCATACGGGTCCGAATCGCTGTTTCTCAAGCCCCGGCGAACGCCGGAAATCTTCTGGGATATGGGGCCCCGATTGCTGTAAAAGGACCCCCTGCGGATCCCCTTCTCAATGAGTTTCGTACTGTCAAATGGCCTAGAGCCAGCTATCTCCGCGGGAGGCCGCTGGTCACGGTCCTGCGCCTTTGCCGCTCCTCCGCAACTCTTTCGGTTCCTCTCATCTCGGATCTGGCGCACCATCGGGTCCGTCCGGACATCATCTGCGAACGTGATCGGCACCGCCGATGAAAAAGAACTTCCGTAGCTCTCGTGTTCTGGATCGCAGCGCTGTATGAAATCAGAACTCGGTCAGCGCCACCAAGGCTTTTTTGTTTCCCTGAGCAGCGGCTTTCTTGTACCATTCAAGAGCCTTCTCAATCGACGGATTTATACCGAGACATAATTCGTTCATGTATCCCAGATTGCACTGTGCAATCGCATCTCCCTGTTCCGCCGCCTTCCTGTACCATTCGCAGGCTTCAACGGACGATTCCTCCACAACACAGCCGTAGTAATACATGTTCCCGAGATTGCGCTGTGCAATCGCATCTCCCTGTTCCGCCGCCTTCCTGTACCATTCCAGAGCCTTCGCATCCGACTGCTCCACGCCCCTTCCTTCAAGATACATATCTGCTAAACTGAACTGTGCTAATGTGTTCTCCTGTTCCGCTGCTTTCCTGTACCATTCCAGAGCCTTCGCATCCGACTGCTCCACGCCGTAACCGTGAAAATACATATCTCCGAGGGCGTTCTGTGCTTCTGCGTTCCCCTGTTCCGCCGCACCCCTGAACAATTCGACAGCTTTCTCATAGGATTGCTCTACAGCAAAACCGCCCTTATACGCATATCCGAGCTGGCATTGCGCGTAAGCATT
>JAEEKU010000167.1 GCA_016282555.1 Methanomassiliicoccaceae archaeon | reverse complement strand
ATTTTCCTGCCCCACATGGTGGCCACCGCGAACACCATGACCGCAGGAATGGACATCCTCGTTCCCGAAATCGAGAAACGCGGAGGATCCGTCGGAGAGGGTCTCGGAAACGTCGTCATCTGCTCCATCGAAGGAGACATTCACTCCATCGGAAAAGATATCGTCGCAATCATGCTGAAGGTCGCGGGATTCAACGTCTTCAACATCGGAAGGGACGTTCCCCTCGGACAGATCGTCCAGGCATGCAAAGACCACAACGCCATCGCCTGCGGAACCTCTGCCCTCATGACCTCCACCATGGTCGGCCAGAAGACTCTGGAAGAGATGATGGTCAAAGAAGGCCTCAAGGGCAAATGCAAGACGAACGTCGGCGGAGCGCCCGTTACCCAGCAGTGGGCCGACGAGATCGGAGCGGACATCTACTCCGAGAGCGCCAACGATGCAGTCGCGAAATTCACCGCGGTATTTTCCGACGCATAAAACCGTTAAACCGCACCCCGCCTGCCGGGGTGCAACCCTTTTTTTTTCAAAGTTTCCCGAGTCTGTACGGCACCGGAGAGCTTATCGAAACCGAATCCGGGGCAACGTCGCAGCTGTAAACCAGAATCTTCACCCCGGTTTTCTCGTCGGCCTGAACAAGCATCCCGAACTCCTCGTGGGTTTCGTAATTCGGAACGAAGAGCTTCGCTGATTTCATCTGTATTATGAAAACCGCATAACACTCGTATCCCTCTTCCGAAGCTCTCATAAGCCCTCTGAGGTGCTTCGCGCCGCGCTCCGTTGGCGCATCCGGAAACCTGCATACGCCGCCGTCCTCCAGCGTCACGCCCTTGACTTCGGCCAGACATCTGCGTTCGCCGGATTCGATATAAAAGTCGAAACGGGAGTCCCCGTATGTGTATTCGGGATGAACCCGGGGATTGCTGCCGAACAAACCCGAACCTGGAATGAATTCCCCGAAAACTATGTTCGGCGCCTGGGAATCGATATTAATCAGCATCTCCCCTTTGTAAGCTGCGATAAGATCGTATTTTGTTTTCCTTCCGGGATTGTCCGAAACGCTCAGGATGACCCGGGCTCCCGGAACGAGGATCTCTTTGCAGCGGCCGGTATTCTTTACGTGAACTCTTACGACAGAGTCCGGATCGCCTGCACCAGCGAGTCTTACGTTGGCTATGAACCTGTTTGGCCTGTCTATAAAGGTCCCTTGGATCACATGGTCATATTTCATTTTCCATCGTATAATTGAGTTATCAGTTATATCAGGGTTCACAATTCCCGCGTAGAAATTGCTGACACAACTGGACCAAAATTTGAAAATACTGAGAGAGAGCTTATCTACGAGCGAATGAAATCTTGTTGTAGGGCTGATTCTTACTATAGCAAATCCTCTCCCCATAGATTAGTTTCAACCTATCGGTAGTGATTATTTCTTCTGCAGAACCGAAATCTATAAACTATCCGGACCCTAGAAAGAAAACGTTAACTTCATTGTACAATGCATGATCGAGATTGTGGGTAGGGAACAGAATTGTCTTCTGTCTTTCACAATCGGCCGTCCCCGGGAACTACAAAGAGCATTCCGGATGCGAAACTTAGGTTCACACCCGGAATAGAAAAGACGGCAGCCCTCCCAGCCGCTGGATGTTTCATTTCTTCATCAGTTCCTTTCCGGCGTTCCAGGCCTTCCCGGCTTTCTCGCCCGTCACGTAGTATCCGTTCTGATACTGATCGAATATCAGCGCGTTGAGTTTGACGGGATCGACCTTGCCGTCCGCGTCGAGCACCCTCTCGTCTGATTTGACATCTTTGATCAGACCGACCACCGCATGCAGATTCTCAGTCTGTACGATCTCAGCGAGCTTGCACTCCATGCACAGGGGAAACTCGGTCACGATGGGGGCGTTGACGAGATCGCTCTTCACGGCATGATATCCTGTGCGCTCGAACTTGTCTTCCATCTTGTTGCCTGTCGCGATGCCGAAGAAATCAGCAACGTCAATGTGATCCCTGTCGGCGATGCTGACGGTGAATGCCTTGGACTCCCTGATGTTTTTGGTAGTCTTGTGATCCTCTCCGATGAACAGTGCGATCTTGTCCATGTCGCTGGTCATGCCCCAGGCGGCGTTCATGACATTGACCCTGCCGTCCTTGTCGTATGCGGCGACCATGAGCACGGGCATAGGATACACGGCAGGTATCACCCCCAGACTCTTCATTCGGAACGCCTCTCTCTGATGGTGTTGCTGTTCTGGTTATACGCCTTGGCGACGCATCTCCATTCGCCTTCTATCTTCATAAGCAGAAGATAATCGGTGAAATCGACATAACCGCCCCAAGACTCCTCGAAGACCCTGACGACGGCCAGCGTCTCCTCGACATCCATGACATCGATCCTTGCCTTAAAAGAGCTTCCTGCACCCACGGTATCCACATTGCGGTAGAACTGTTCTATCGAACCGCGTTCCATCTTCCCGTTCAGAAATCCGAACAGGACCGCATCGTCCGTGAAAAGCTCCCTAGCGTACTTGCTGTCTCCGTTCGCTACGCTCTTGACGAAGTTCGTCGCAACTTTCTCTACGGCTTCATATTCCTCTATGCTTGCTCTCATTTTTCATTCTCCCATCATGGATATTACGTGAACTCCTCTATCGGACGGTACACGTCACGGCGCATTCGGAACGCAGTCCTCCGTGCAGTATCATAACATCGTTAATTATGTGACATATGCTATAAATTCTGCCCAATTAATAAATATAGTACTTACACTTATACCAAATACTTACCTTTAGGAAAGCATAACATGACCGGCGCCAGATGCATATCGAAAGAGAATCTCAACACGACGGGATTCAGCTACACGCTGTCTTTGATCAACGGGAGATACAAGATGCCCATACTGTACACGCTGATGGAATTCGATACAGTTCGCTTCAATGAAATGCAGAGATATATCGGACTGTCGTACAAGACCCTCAGCACCAATCTGAAAGAACTGGAAACAGACGGCCTTATCCACCGCGAGGAGTATCCCCAGATACCTCCGAGGGTTGAATACACGCTGACGGAAAAGGGGAAGTCGCTGATCCCGATCCTCGACCAGATGTGCGAGTGGGGAGACGTCCACAGGGATGAATGAACGGCGGGAACACGGTCCGGTCTGCGAATATCCCGGTAACAGTTTTTTCATATTTCGTCCGCATCCCGTCTGCCGTTCCTGGTTCCCGGCTGTCCGAAAAAACGCCTCCGTAAACCTGGCTCTGATAAAAAAATAGCTTTATCCGTGATGCCGGATACTGCGGAATAATCCTGTTTCATACAAATTCTTCTGCAGCGGACGGAATAATGCATGATCTTCGCATACGCCTGCATATTCATTCATTCCCGGGACGGAATTTATAAACAGATCTAAAGCAAATCGAGACTGTTCTGATTATAACGCTGTCTATGACAAAAATATTAATGGATTTTTTTACTATTTTTATACAAAAAAGGTAATTAAAAATATAATGAAACTGTAACCAAAAGCATGTCCGAGAACAGATATGGACTGAATAAAGAACTGGCGCAGATGCTGAAAGGCGGAGTCATAATGGACGTGACGACTCCCGAACAGGCCAGAATAGCCGAGGAAGCCGGCGCATGCGCCGTGATGGCTCTGGAAAGGATACCCGCCGACATCAGATCCGCCGGAGGAGTTTCCAGAATGTCCGATCCCAAAATGATCAGGGGAATACAGAACGCGGTTTCGATTCCCGTGATGGCAAAAGTCCGCATAGGCCACTTCGTCGAGGCTCAGATTCTCGAAGCGATAGAGATAGACTACATCGACGAAAGCGAGGTCCTGTCCCCCGCGGACGACGTATATCACATCGACAAAACCAGATTCAAGGTGCCTTTCGTCTGCGGAGCCAGAAATCTCGGTGAGGCTCTGAGAAGGATCGCCGAGGGCGCATCCATGATAAGAACCAAAGGAGAACCCGGAACCGGAGACGTGGTCCAGGCGGTTTCCCACATGAGGGCGATGAACTCCGAGATATCGAAACTGGTTTCCGTAAGAGATGACGAGGTCTACGAGTACGCCAAAAGCCTTGCCGTACCCGTGGAACTGGCTCAGTACGTCCATAAGAACGGAAAACTTCCCGTGGTGAATTTCGCGGCCGGAGGCGTCGCCACGCCCGCGGATGCGGCGCTGATGATGCAGCTCGGCGCGGAGGGAGTGTTCGTAGGTTCCGGAATATTCGCATCCGGAAACCCTTCCAAGAGAGCGGCCGCGATAGTCAAAGCGGTGACCAACTACAACAACCCGAAGATACTCGCGGAAGTTTCCGAAGACCTCGGAGAGGCTATGGTGGGCATCAACAAAGACGAAATCGAAAAACTGAACAACATTCGCATGGCGGAGCGCGGTCAGTGATGGTTACCGGCATCCTCTCCCTTCAGGGCGCCTTCGAGGAACACGAAAAGGTTCTGGATGAACTGGAGGAACCCTGGTTCGAGATCAGAAACGCTATGGATCTGGACCGTGAAATGGACGGACTGATCCTTCCCGGGGGTGAATCCACCGTCCAAGGAAAGCTCCTGAACGATCTCGGAATGATGAACACGCTCAGGGAGAGGATACAATCCGGCCTTCCCGTTCTGGGAACCTGCGCCGGAGCCATTCTTCTCGCGGAAAAGATTTACGGAGACAGCACCAGACATCTGGGAACTCTGCCGGCCGTAATCCGCAGGAACGCATACGGAAGGCAGCTGGGAAGCTTCTCGGCCAGAGGAGACTTCGGGGAAATAAAGGATATGCCCATGGAATTCATCCGTGCTCCTTATTTCGAGGAAGTTTACGGCGGCACGGAAATACTGTCCGTGATCGGGGGGAAAACTGTGGCTGTGAGGTACGGAAACCAGATCGCCACGTCTTTCCACCCGGAACTGACCGGCGATAACCGCGTGCACAAATATTTCCTGGAATCTTTCCGGCTCCGGACGCCGGATCGTGTCAAACTATAATACGGGGACGCGCATACCCCCTTTTAAATGACTTCAGGCAGTCTGCGTCCGATAGTGCCCCTGGATTCCCCCGGTCTCGATATAAGCCTGGTCGGAGGCAAGGGAGTTAACATCGCCAGAATGATTTCCGACGGATTCAGCGTACCTCCCGCGTTCTGCGTCACCGTCGACGCGTATGAGATGTTTCTCGACGTAACGGGGCTCAGGAATAAAATCTCTGATATACTGGATACGACAGATTTCAATGACGAGGATTCTCTGGAGAAAGCCTCCGCGAAAATCAAAGAGATGATAATAAACGCGGAGATTCCCGGCGCGGAGATTAACACTCTTAAGAAAGAGCTGTCAGGAATGGAGGGACGGTACTTCGCGGTGCGCTCGTCGGCCGTCGCCGAAGATCTGGCCGATGCGAGTTTCGCCGGACAGCAGGATACTTACCTTAACGTTGAAAAACACGACATAACGGGGAAAGTTCTGGTCTGCTGGTCGTCTTACTGGAACGCCAGAGCGATGAAGTACAGGCACGACGCGTCCAAAGACCATCTATCCCAAGGCATGGCGGTCGTCATCCAGAAAATGGTCTCCTCGGACATCAGCGGAGTCATGTTCACGTCAGATCCCGTCACGGGAGAGGATCACACCGTAATAGAAGCCTCCTGGGGTCTCGGAGAATCCATCGTATCCGGCCTGGTCACCCCCGACAGGTACGTGGTATCCGGAGACGGAAAAGTGACCGAAGCGGTCATCCGCAGCAAAGATCGCGGATTCTACCTCGTGGACGGCGCCAACAGACAGGTGGAGATACCTCCCGAGAAAGCCTCCGCCCGCTGCGCTGACGATGAAATCCTTAAAACAATTGCGGAGCAGGGAAGGAAACTGAAGGATCGTTTCGGATGCCCTCAGGACGTGGAATGGGCGGCGGAGAACGGCATTGTTTATATCCTCCAGTCGAGAGCGATAACCACGCTTCCCGACAGTTCCGAAAAAGACGGAATACTGTGGTCGAGAGGTTACGGCGACGAATACTGGGCGGACGCCACCACCCCCATGTTCTATACCGTCATGGGGAAAATGCTCACTGATTACGTAAACCACGAGGGAGCTCATATGATGGGATACAAAGATCTCGAATCCGGACCCCTGACGAAACTCCACAAATCCAGGGTTTACTTCTCGGCCGCCGTTCTGGAGAGAATATTCGCCCATTACCCCAAATTCATACGCTCCAGAGAGCTTCTGGAATACTTCCCCAGGGAGGAGCAGAAACGGATCTCCGGATATCCCAACGACTACGCCGGAATGGTGAAATCCCAGATCTGCCTCATGTTCCGCGACAGAGACGGGATGATCTGGAACACCGACAAGGTGTACAGAAGATGGGCTGACGGCTTCCTGAAGCTTTGCGGGGAGTTCGATTCCGCCGATCTGACGAATCTTTCAGACGAAGAGCTCTCCGAATGGTACTATAAGATCCGCGACGGCTCCGTAAAGCATTATCAGCTCATACGCTACGGAATGGTCTCGCATTCGATAATGACGAACCTGCTGGTGAAGAACTGGTCCGCCAAATGGCTGGACGACGACGGCAGCGTTTACGCCGGCCTCATGTCCGGACTTGAGGATAACAAAACCGTAGAAACCAACAAAGGCTTTTCGGATCTGGGCGTCGCCCTCAGAAACGATCCGGAAGCGAAAGAGAAAGCGCTGTCTATGTCCGGCGGCGAATTCGTATCCTGGCTGGAATCGTCGGATTCCGGTTTCAAAGATGTGTATAACAAAAGCATCAGGGATTTCGGACACAGATCCGGGACGAGGGAGCTGAACGCCCCGAGATGGGCTGAAGATCCCGATTACGTGATGAATATGGCCGT
>JAEEKU010000166.1 GCA_016282555.1 Methanomassiliicoccaceae archaeon | reverse complement strand
TTTCCGAGACGGATATAAGAGAGATCCTGTCCGAGAAGCTTCCGGAGTACATGATCCCCCAGTTCTTTTCGAAAAGGGATTCCTTCGTAAGGAACCAGAACGGGAAAATAGACAGGACCTCGCTGGAACTTCCGGCAACAGACAGAAAAGCGTATGCGGCCCCGTCGTCCGAAAAAGAGAAGGCAATTTGCGAAATATATTCCAGAATACTGAATGTGGAAAAAACAGGAATCGACGACGATTTCATCGCTCTGGGAGGAAACTCTATCAAAGCGATGGGGGTTGCCACCGAACTCAAAAACGGATATCCGCAGCTTTTTCCGAACATCAGCACTGCGGACATATTATCGCTCCGCACCCCGCGCAACTTATCGCTGAAGGAATACAGCTCTTTTACTGTTAACGCCGGCTATGATTATAAAACAGGTTTTCCTGCCCCGGATTCGGTCAGAAACGCGTATATGGTCGCAACAGAGCTTGACGAGCCGCACTATGCCCTGCTGTTTTCCGCGAAAAATCCGGAATGGACCGACGGGAGCAGATTAAAAAGCGCCGCCGAAACAGTCGGCATGTTTTATCCCGCGTTCAGAATGTATTTCGAAAAAAAAGAGGGCGATCTGTGGATCAGATTCAATGAAACCGCATGCGTAGAGGAGAAAAACGGGAATCCCGGAGAGGTTTTCGCGGAAATGCGCCACGGCTTCGATCCAGATGGGAAAATTCTCTCCAGGTTTATCATCTGCAATAACGGCGGAGATTACTCGGTGATGCTGTACACCAGCCACATGGTTTTCGACGGAAGATCCGCAGGCCCTCTGGCAAAAGCATTTTCCGACGCTTACAACGGCCTGCCTCTGGAATTCGATGACGGGCTCCGGATCCAGAGCTCGTATGACGCATACGTCCGTGGCACGCCGAAATACACCGGATCGAGAGAGCTTATAGAAACCGTAACGGCCAATCCGGGAAAATCAAAAGGACTTCCGAAATATCAGGCTAGCGGCGGAGGCAATCTGAATATCATTCTGAAAGTAAACAACGATACGCTTCAGCAGTTTTCAAAGACCTGCGGGGTCACTCCGACCGTTCTCGTCGCAGCGGCGTTCGGTCTCGCGAAAGCCAGAGCCGAAGGAAAAGAAGAATCGTTCTTCAGCCTTACTTTCGATGGCAGAACGGTTCCCGGCACCGAAAAATCCGTAGGCATGTTCGCCAGATTCGTTCCTTTCCACGTAGTATACGAAGACGTATCCGTCAGAGAGTTTCTCCTGAAGACTTCCAGAACTATGAACAGGCTTCTGATGAATTCCGAATATCCACTCTGGGAGAAAAAAACCATGTTCTATCCGGATGAGAACTTCACCTTCCAGTATGCCGACTATTACGACAGCATCGGTTCGGTTCCCGGCATTACTTTCAAGACCATGAGTCCCGGATACTGGTTCGAATGCTCCGCCCTGGAAGTCCATCCCTCCGAAAAAGGAAACATGGCCGTGCTGGAATACGCGATGTGCCACACGGAAAAGGATATGGTCAGACTGATGGATCTGTTCGATGAAACGCTGGAGCGTATGGTTTCATCGGACTCTTTAAAAGACGTATTCGAGTTTTGATCTGATTGTTATCAGCAGTGTATATAAGGACGTCCGTTATCGGCTGTTTATGAACTCATGCACCCGGATGCTGAACGATCTGGTTTCGTTCTGCCGCAGTAATCCGGACAGGACCGTGTTCGTGGACAGCAGGGGAACAAGGAAGGTCACCTGCGGGGAATTCATCGGCATCGCCGGGAGGATTTCTAATCTTCTCCGGAAAAAATACTCCCCCGGCGACGTCGTCGCGATAGATCTGGGAAGATGCGCGGAACACATCGCCGCGAGATACGCTGCCCTTGCCTCAGGAATGGTTTCGGTAAGCCTCAGCGAATCCTATCCCCTGGAGAGAAAAGAAGGCATCATATCCGCATCCGCCGCAAAAGCGGTCATCGGCAGCGAGTTCATGGAAGAATGCAAAAACTGCCCGGAGGATTTCCGCGTCGGAGACTTCCCGGATTCCGATCCGGGCTACATCGCGTTCACTTCCGGATCGACAGGAAAGCCGAAAGGGGTTGTCCACAAGAGATCGGTCTTCCCGCACATCGACAGGTGCTGGAAACTCTGCGGCGAGGATCCTTCCGTACTGAAATTCGCCGCGCTTTCGGACTTCTCGTTCATCGCTTCGATGACCGAGATCCAGGCGATGATGTTTTCCGGCGCCGAGGTCCATATCATAAACAGGGACGACGTTAAAGATCCCAAGTCCCTGATCGGCTATTTCAAAACCGCCGGAATCAACGGGACCCTCATGAACCCGGGCATGTACAAAACGCTCTGGCAGCACCTCGATCTGAAAGTATGCATACTGGCCGGGGAAGCGTCCGGAACCATAAGGGTGAAGCCCGGAACGGACGTCATCAACGTTTACGGAAGCACCGAAGCCCTGATGTCATTTGAGAAGGCTTATGACATGAGAGAGCCGCGCATCGGAACCACGTCTCCCGGATGCAGGCTGTTCATAGACGAAACCGGAGAGGTTTGTTATTCAGGAGACGGAATGATGATAAGATATCTCGACGGGAGCTCCGGTCCCGTCGAAATATCCGGAAACGAGAGGATCTTCCGCACGGGAGATCTCGGAAAAAAGGCGGAAGACGGAATAATAATCATCGGAAGAAAGGACGGAATGGTCAAAGTCCGCGGTTACAGGGTGGAACCGGCCGAAGTAGAATATTACATGAACGAGATTCCGGAGATCAAAGAAGCCGCGGTGAAAGCGTTCAGAGAAGGAAATACGTACGTTCTCTGCGGATACTACATCTCCGACGAGCTTTCCGAGACGGATATAAGAGAGATCCTGTCCGAGAAGCTTCCGGAGTACATGATCCCCCAGTTCTTTTCGAAAAGGGATTCCTTCGTAAGGAACCAGAACGGGAAAATAGACAGGACCAGTCTCAGTCTTCCTGCGGTTCGTAAAGTAACTTACTCGGAACCGGAAAATGAAGTCCAAAAGAGAATATGCGACGCTTTTTCGGAAGTATTATCCGCCGGAAAAGTGGGAATCGATGATGATTTCATCGCCCTCGGCGGAGACTCCATAAAAGCAATGCTATTGGAAAGCATGCTGGGTATTCCGGTTTCGAAGATATTTTCACTCCGCACTCCGAGAAAACTGTCAGAATCTGCGGAAGAAAAGACTGCCGTTATCAAATCGCATGCGCTGAACAAAAGCCAGCTGGATGTCCTTCTGGATATGAAAGTCAACGGCAAGAACAGCGAGTATAACATTTATTTCGCTGTCGAACTGCCGGGACATACCTATCAGGAGATAAAAACCGCATTCGGGAAACTGACGGCATCCCATCCCCTTCTCAGATCCAGAATTCAGGAAATCGGTGAAGAATTTACGATTATGGATGATTCCGAGCCGGAAGAATGGAAAAAATTCACGCAGGAATTCGAAGATCTTCCTTTCGACATAAGCAAAAACCTTTGCAGATTCGCAATTGATAAAGATTGTGTTCACATATGCGGATCGCACCTCATTCTAGACGGATTCTCCGTCAATATTATAACCGACGAACTTACGAAAATAATATCCGGATTTGAAGTTCCGGAAGATAATGCCTTTTATCACCAGGTAATCAGCGGATCTTTGTTGGAAGAAGATAAAAAATACTATAGTGACTTGTTTACAGACTATAGTTCTACAAGTATTATTTTCCCGGATTCGGAAGGCTGTCTCCCCAGGATAAAATGGTTTGAACTGAAAACAGAGCCCGGAAAAATCCGTGAAATGGCACTTCGCTTCGATGTGACAGCTAACGCAATCTGCACATCGGCATTTGCATATGCATTATCCAGATTTACGGGGAACAGCGATACGGCCTTCTGTATAGCGGATGCAGGAAGACACAGGCTCGACAATACAGTAGGAATGTTCGTCAACACATTACCGCTCAGAATAGACTGCAGAAACTGCAGAATTGAAGACTACGTCCGGAAATCCTCGGACGTTCTGTACGATGTCTTGTCCCACGCTGCACTGTCTTTCAAAGATCTGTCTGACATAACGGGAGTCCCCCGTAAAATATTATTCCAATACAGACCGGACAACAGTCTGGGTGGCGGTAGAACCGCGGATTCCGGAAGAGGGATCGTTACGGATCTGTCTGTTTCCATGGGAGTTAAAAACGGAACTGTAGCCGTTTACGCTGAATATCTATCCGAATATTCAGACAAACTGATAGACAGTATTGTCTCGACGATAGATGAAGTATTGGTAGGACTGGAAACAAAAGAAAACCTTTCCGATATCGAGATAAGTCCTGATTCAGGTATCGGGTATACAGAAAAAACTCTGAGATACCGCAACATCCTGGAAAAATTTGCCGAATCGTCTGACAAATATTCCGATAATGTTCTGGTTTCCTTCCGGAACAAAAAAATCAGTTACTCGGAAGCCGATAAAATAAGCAATTCGATCGCAAGCGAACTCCTGCGTTATCATGTTGCCGGTAAAACGGTACCGGTTCTGGTCCCGAGAAGCGAATGGTACCTTCTGTGCGCCCTCGGTGCAATGAAAACCGGCGCGGCTTACGTGCCTCTGGACGACGCATATCCCGACGAGCGTCTCGGATACATGATCGAAAACTCCGGAGCAGATGTCGTACTCGCCGTCACAGAGACTTTCGGACGCGCGGAGAAATTCGGAAAGCCGGTGATCGACTGC
>JAEEKU010000165.1 GCA_016282555.1 Methanomassiliicoccaceae archaeon | reverse complement strand
CCTATTCGGTTCACGCGCCCATCTTCAACATCAATCTCTCCGCCCCGTCCGAACTTATAAGGAAAGCGTCTCTGGAGGAGACTCTGAGAACCATACGCGCGGCTTCCGGGCTGGGCATAAAAACCGTCACGATCCATCCGGGCTCGTTCTCTATCCCCGGTCCGGCTCTCGACGAGCAGGCCCTGAGGCTTTCCCGCGAGTCTCTGGAAATCATAGACAAGGAGGCGGCGGAGTACGGGATAATCGCTGCAGTGGAGAATATGCCTCTGGATCATATTCCGCCCCTGATAGGCGTCTCCGCGGAGCAGCTGGAGAAGCTTCTGGAGGGCACGGATCTGTCCGTATGCTTCGATATAGGGCACGCCCACACCGCCGGCCAGACGGACGCTATGATCGCTCTCTCGGACAGGATCGCCAACGTCCACATCCACGATAACTTGGGCGACAGGGACTCCCACATGACCGTCGGCGACGGGAACATAGATTTCCGTCACGTCGTCCGCGGTCTCTCCGGTTATTCAGGCAGATACATAATCGAGTCCAGAAACTACGAGTCCGCGGCGGAATCTCAGTCCCGTCTCGAGAAGATGTTCTCGTAATCCAGCGAAGACGGAAGATCCTTCAGATTTCCGAGGCCCTCGTAAAGTCTTTTCAGGAGATCCGCGAGGCACGCGAACCCTATGACTATCGCGAATATGAACAGGAAATTGAACAGAGCGTCGCCCATCAGCCCGTGGCATATCGTCATGTAATCGATCAGGAAGTGGAACGTCACCGACACGTGCATCCCGAATCTCACGTACAGGTAGGACATCATGAGTCCCGCGATCGTGGCGGGAATGATTTTCCACGATCCCCACGAATCCGTGTGCGCTATGCCGAAATAGATCGAGGAGAGGATCATCAGGATGAGAACGGGAGCGCTGAATCCGAACCCTCCCAGAAGGAATCTCGGGAAGTTCTTCCGTCCGCGTATGAGCGCGATCAGAGCCACCGGGAGACCCAGCATGATCAGGCGGAACGCTATCTCCTCCCACACCGCGGCTCCGGTGTAAAGAAGCAGAGCTTCCGGATCTCTTCCCGACGGGAGGTCCGGCGATGTGATATCCGCGCCGGCGGCCTGCATTATCAGAATCAGCACCGCCGAGATGACCAAATACGCTCCGAACGTGAGCGCAAGGTAATAAGCGGGAGTTCTTGACATCCTGTTGATGTAATCCGGCGAGCGCCTGTCGAGAATCGCTCTGGAATGGTACGCCGTCGCCGCCAGACATAAGGTAACCGCGATCACCAGCAGGATCCAGTACGCTTGAAGGGCGGTTCCGCTCACTGTAAATTTGAAGACTTCGAAGAAAACGACGTAGAGATTGATGCTGTGGCCGGGAATCCAGCTGAAAGTATCCGCGGCGCCCAGATACATGCACAGAAGATCGGTTATCAGAAACGCGGCTATTATCGGAATGAGGATGAAAACGGCTTTTTCCAGCGCGTAGCTTTTCTTCTCCGCTTTCAGGGGGCGGCCGCATTTTCCGCAGTAACTGTAGCCTTGGAGAGAATATTCCTTGCACACCGGGCATTCGTTCAGAGGATCTCCGCAGACCGGGCAGTAATTATAGCCCTCCGCAGCCGCATCAAGACATCTTCTGCACGTCATCTTCCCTGAGGAGGGCTGCGATGCCGCCGCACCTCTCCACCTCTATAAGGGCCAGCAGGCTTTTTCTGTATTTGGCTGTATCGCGGATCTGGGCGGCGATGTATTTTTCTCTGGCTTCGGAAACTTCGCGGTACCCTCTGATCTCGTTGACGAAACTGTCCCACTGGACGGCCAGTTCTTCGGGGGTCTCCGCGTCGAACTGCTTTTTCAGACCTTTTTTGGCATGATGGTGCTCTCTGACGAAATCTAAGGTTCTGACCTTGTCGCAGTAAAGCTCGGTGAAATCCTCCTCGTTCATATCCAGAGGTATGATCTTAAGTCCGTTCTCTCTGCAGAGATCCGCGAGCTCGCACAGCGCCGGGGACGGAACCTCCGCGATTCCGAACTTCTCCATGTGTTTCGAATAGACCAGATCCAGCTCCCCTATGGAATCGTCGGTCTCCTCCTCGTTCCTGCGCTCTATCGCTTGTATTCCCTCCACGCTGAGGGCGGCCCCGTACGCTTCGTATTTCCCGAAGGCCTCTTTCACTTTCTCCGCTTCGGAGGGAAGCCCGTTGACGAACGGAAGAATATCCACTCTGCATCCGCCGATATCCAGAGAGATCATTTCTTCGATCTCCTGGAGGCGACCAGATCGGTGAGATCGTCGGTGGAGTCCATTTTTTTAAGTTCTTCGTCGGAGACCATGACCGTTTCGTCGATGCTCTCGCGGTCCGGTTTTCCTCTGACGATCATGATGGAGAAACGATCCATCACCTTGGATAATTCGGAGGCGACGATAGCTCTCTGGACTATTTTGTCGGATTCGGTTCCGAGGCCGGTCAGCATCAGGGATTTCTCGTTTTTGCTGACGGCTTCGAAGGGACTTTTCACCACAGGAGAGACGGTAAAACCAAGGTTGGAGAGCTGTCTCAGCGCGTAGAGGTCGGACGTGTCGCGCACGGCGCGCTCCTCCCGGCTCCTCTCCCCGCTTTTGAAAGTGAAGGGATCTATGGGCTCTATCACCGGAAGGCCGAGATATTCCTCTATGCGGAGCGCGGCGTCTATCATCGCTCCCATTCCGGATTCGTACATCTGGATTGTGCGTCTGGATACTCCGGCCGTTTCCGCGAGCATTCCCAGGCTTATGCCCCTGTCCTCGCGTATGCTTTTCAGGAGAGCGCTGTCCAGTTTCACATACAGGCCTCCGGGCGCGGTGAAGATGAACGGAGGGGCGTCCTCCAGAAGAAGATCCGCCAAGGTGGCGTTAGAAATGATGGTGATGTTGAATCTGGAATATACTATTCCGGCTTCCAGTTCTCCGGAGCTGGAGCGCTCCCCGGTTACCAGGGGCGTGGCGCCGAGAGCGTCTGCCAAAGTTTTCATCTCATCGGCGTTGTCCTTGGAAAAAGCGTCTATGTTGCTGAGAACCTTGACGATGAGGATCTTTTCATCGAGTCTCGCCACTACGTCGAAGCATATCCCCCTGATGTTAAGAGCGGGGGAGACGTCGAAACCGGCCTTCGCCAGAATCGCTCTCGTCGTGTTTATGAGCTCGCTGCGTCCCATAAAAGGGTTATCGCGGTCCCGATTATTATTTTATTCCGCTTTTTTCAGGGAAGCGGAACGGAAATCGTCGAATAGTTCCGGATTCGGATACGGGCAGGAGAATCAGGAAAATCTTCGGGGACAGCTGAAAACGGGCGAGCCGTGCCGCGCGTTTCCGCATCTGTCTAGCAATCATAAAATGCCCGGAAATTTCTCACATCGGGACATCATTTTTTAAAAATCGGATTTTTTCCTGAT
>JAEEKU010000164.1 GCA_016282555.1 Methanomassiliicoccaceae archaeon | reverse complement strand
GAAGGCCTCGGTTATCGCGTCCCATGCGATATCCTTCAGATCCCCCGGGGATATGACCGCATGCATCTGGCTCCCGTTGCTCGCGCCCGGGGTGCCCTCTGAGAGCACCCATTTCGTCGAGCCGTCGAATTCCCTGTGCCAGGTGAATCCGGAGTCTTTGTCGTCTCTGACCGTCGGGGTTTTGTCGACGGCGTTTCCGTCCGGATCCTTGAGCGTGACGGCCTCTCCGGAGCGCGTATACTTGCCGGAGGAGTTCACCATGACGAAATCCGGTTCCACCAGAACCAGCTCTCCGGGGGAGATGCTTCCGGACAGCGGCATCACCTTCTTTCTCCAGTCGGAGGATGCCGTGAGGGTATATCCTTCGAGTTCCACGGCGGAATCCGAGTTGTTGAAGAGCTCTATCCATTCCGATCCCCTGTCCTCTCCCGCGGGATTGGTTTCAATCTCGTTTATCAGCAGCCCTTTTTTGACCGGGGCGTTGTACTTCAGGCTGAATCCCGCGTCCACGGCGGCTTTGGCCCCGGGAACCGGGAGGGGAATGTTGGAGAGCACGGCGCCCGCCCCGGGGATGTCGCTCAGGGCGACTCCGAGCTCGTGATACTGCTCGACTTCGGGAAGAACCGCCGATACCGATGTTTTACCGGCTTTTCCGTTGAATGTCAGAAGGTGCTTGCTTCCCTTCATCAGCGGATCGAAGGTCATCTTCACTTTCCAGGATTCCCTTCCGGCGACTTTGTCCCCCGGATCCTCTATGCTTCCGAATCCGGTGAATATCATGTCCTCCCCGTTTATTCCCCCTCTCGTCTTTACCGTGACTCCGGCGGAGACCGAGCGGTTCTCGACTTGTTTGGACAGTTCCATCGAGAACAGCGTTTTGGTTTTCCCCGCTAATGAGACCAGGTTGGTGGTTATTTTGAGATCGTATCCGAAGACCGTCATCGAAATGCTCTGTCTGTTCAGGCCGATTCTGATCATGAAGCTCTCCGATAAACTCTCGGCCAGCGCGCTCAGGTTCGCTTTGATCCATTCGTATACTTCCGTGGCGGGGCCGATCAGATCGCTGTACAGCTTTTCGAGGTAATCCGCGGCGTATCTGACCGCGTCGGCCACCTTCTCGCCCACCGCGGCCATGATCCTGTTCAGTATGGACATGACCTTCTTCAGAGGCTCGAGGACGGGCTCCAGAACTTTCAGGGCCGCATCCCAGAGCTCGTCCGTTACCAGGCATCCCGGGACGTAGCCGATTCCGGCCAGGGACCATCCGCTCGCCACCGGGACTTCTATATTCACGGAAACCGGGAATTCCCCGTTCACGACGCAGCTGCCTGTGCCCATGGCGTCCGGCATCGGGCCGGATCCGGTAACCGTATACGCGACGCGATCCTCGAGCGAGACTCTGAACACCGTGCAGTATGCGGCGGAGACGGTTTCGTCCAGACCTATCGTGCGCGTGCATTTTTTCTCTATTACGGACGGATCGGAGGAAGAGGGCGACGAGACGAAGTCTATTCTGAGCCTCTCCGCCGAAAATCCTCCTTCCGGTCTTTCCACGCTGAAATTCTCCGATCCCGGAAGCGTTACGCACTCCCCGTAAGCGTTCATATCGCAGATATCGGCCATTTCGGAGCACATCGAGATTATCTTCGGCCTGAGATCGGTGCAGATTCCGGAGGATTCTATTCCGAAAGAGCATATTCTGGTCATGATCGCCGTCGTCAGATAGTCCGGTCCGCCGGGGGTTCTGGCTAGATCCTCGAAGACGTCCAGATCCGAACCGGCCTTCGCGCGGTATTCTTCCAGCGCTTTCCTGTATTCCTCCGTTCCGGTCACGGTTTCCGGGTCCGGGAAATACGGGGAGAAAGCCTCCGCCACTCTTCTTCCGAACTCCTCCTCGAGGATATAGGATTCCCTCTCTTCCGTTATCTTGTTGCATACGGCGCCGTACAGCGGATCAGATATTCCCGATTCCAGAATCGACGACAGTATGGATTTCTGGAATGAATCCGTGCAGGAATCCATAATTTCATCGGCGGATCTGCATATCCTGTCTATCATGCGCCCGCCTCCGCATGGATCTATTTCAATAACCGCCGGGGCGAGGCTTCTGCCCTCCGCGACCTTCATCACCGCGCTTCTCAGCACCGATCTGATGTAATCCATGAGCCAGTTGCGCTCTCTGTCGAACTTGTTTTTGAAATGCTTGATCCATTCCGTTTCCAGAATGTCGGTGCAGGGATACTCCACGGTTACCCTGACTCCGTCTATTTCGATTTCCGCGCTTCCCGATCCCGGGAATCTGTAGTCCTGCTCGCTGTAGCCGTTCAGTTCCATTATCTCCCGGAGGTAAGGCGCCGCGCTGAACATGTTGTCTCCTCTGGCATAGGATACCAGCGCCTCGGAGGCCTTCTTGTAGACGTTCAGCTGGTTCTGCAGGTGGAGGACGATCCCGTTTCCGCAGAAATAATCGAACCATTTGATCGCCATGTCGTCGATGGATGACATCAGCGCCTGGGCGTAAACGGATTTGAGATCTATGGTCACCTTTCCGTCCGCGGCGGCGAGCACGGACGCCGGATCGGCGTACTCGCGATCTGCGAATTCTCCCGCCCGGAAGCAGAGTGCTGATACGATATCCATAGAGACTCTGTAAGCATCCAGGACATCCTGTTTCGTCAGGATTCTGTCCGTTCCGTATTCCCCGTAGCTGTTCAGGGATCCGTATCCGTTAAGGACCCTTATCTGCGCCAGATTGGAGAGCTGGTAGGCCATCATCTGCGATATCGATACGGATCCCTCGGAGACCATTCTTTCGAACAGGGATCCCTGCTCCGCGGCCAGCGGGAGGGTGCAGCTCCCGTCGGTGGATATTTCCGTCTCCGTCACCGCGGAGCCGGTGTTCGAGGATATCTCCAGCACGACGGTCCCGGTCGCTTTCAGATACGCCGGGACGTAGCCGCCGGGGCCGGCATCGCCGCTGCCCAGCCTGAGCGACTGCACGCTCAACTCCGCCTCGTAGGAGACGAGCTCCGCGCGTACCCCGTTCTCTATGACGGGGAACTGGAAGTCCATCCATTCCGAAGCCCTCGTATCGAACTGGGCGCATCTGTCCTCCGTATTCCCCGTTCCGGAGACGGAAACGTCCCGGATTATTTCGGCGAGCCCGCGGTTGATGAAGGTTCTCACCGAATCCACGGCCGCGTCCACCGACTCGGAGTCTTTTCCGCTGCTTATGCTCTCCTCCGATGCTCTCTCGTAACCCGCGGCTGCGGCGGAGCACGCAGAGGATATTATCAGAATCATAACCGCTATTATGGCGAACGGCATCGCGCCTTTCCTGTCTTTGTTCATGATTCCCTTTTCGCCGAACGAAGTAATAACAGGATGCCGTGCATGCACTGTTCGCATTTTCCGGTTTATAATCGTAACCGCCGGATTCGCGCGGTTTTTTCCTTTCCGGAAGGGCCGGGCAGTAGAGCCTTTTTTATAGAACAGTATTAATCTGTTCCCAGTTATCATGACAGTGACTTCAAAAGATTACGGTTCGAGTACGGGCCTTCCCAAGAAGACGAGATCTCTCTGTCCCGAATGCGGAAAGCTTCTGGACGCGGAAATCCTCGCCAGAGACGGAAAGGTGTTTATGGAAAAAACCTGCCCCGTTCACGGAAAATTCAGCGATGTTTACTGGTCCAGCGAGAAACAGTACCTCAAAGCCGAAAAGTTCGCCCACGACGGCATAGGACTTCACAATCCCTGCGACAAAACCGTCAAGAAAGGGGAAGACGACGCGGTTCACATCGAAATAGACGGGAACAGGATAGATATGCTGTCCTGCACTGCCATCGCGAACGTCGATCTCACCAACAGATGCAACATGAACTGTCCCATCTGCTTCGCGAACGCCAACCACCAGGGGTACGTTTACGAACCCTCGTACGAGCAGGTCTGCGATATGCTCGTCACCCTCAGGTCCGAGGAGCCCATCAAGTGCACCGCCGTGCAGTTCGCGGGAGGAGAGCCTACCGTATACGACAGGTTCATAGACGTCGTCGCCAAAGCGAAAGAACTCAAATTCGCGCAGGTCCAGGTAGCTACCAACGGAATCAAATTCGCCAAAGACTACGAATTCCTCAAAGCCGCCAAGAACGCCGGGCTGAACACGATCTATCTCCAGTTCGACAGCCTCAGGGAAGAAGTCTACATCCGCTCCAGAGCCAGAAAGATGCTGGACGTGAAGATGAAAGTCATCGAGAACTGCAGGAGACTCAACAAGGAGGGTCTTCACAGCCCCTCTATCGTTCTCGTGCCCGTGGTCGTAACCGGAATGAACGACGACGAGATCGGAGACATCATCAAATTCGCTTTCGACAACGCGGACGTCATCAGGGGAATCAATTTCCAGCCCGTGGCTTTCACCGGGCGCGTCACCCAGGAGGAAGTTTCCGAAGGCAGGTTCACCCTCCCCGACCTCATCAGATGCGTCAAGGAACAGACCGATTTCGCCGACGAGGACGACTGGTATCCGGTTCCCGTCGTCGCTCCTATCTCCAAGTTCGCTTCCTCGTATCTCGGAGAGAACAAGGTTACTTTCACAACCCACCCCCACTGCGGTATCGCCACGTATCTGATGCAGGGAGAGGACGGAACCGTCGTTCCCTTCCCGAGATTCGTCAATATAGAGAAGTTCTCCAGCGGGCTCGATGCCATCGCGGACAAGATGGACGACTCCAGATTCAAGAAGCTCCATGCTCTGAAGGTCGTCAAACTTCTCAATTCATGCGTGGACGAGAGCAAAATGCCTGCGGGAATGACGAAATCGTCGTTCGTCAAGATGATCACCAGCGTCATGGGCAACAAGTCCAAGGAAGCTCTCGCGTCTTTCTCGTGGAAGATGATGCTGGTGTGCGGAATGCATTTCCAGGACAGCTACAATTACGACATCGAGAGGGTCAGGCGCTGCGGCGTCCACTACGTCACTCCCGACTGCCGCGTGATTCCGTTCTGCGCGTACAACAGCGGGCCGGAATTCCGCAGGGATGTCGAGAAGCAGTTCTCCGTTCCTTTGGAAGAGTGGAAGAAAACCCACCAGAAACAGGCCGCCGAACTTGAGGAGGCCCTTATCGTCCCGAAGGATGAGTGATTATCATGAAGGTTGATGTAAACAAATGTCTCCATTGCGGGGGATGCGTGGGTTCATGTCCCAAGAACGCGATATTCCTCAACGATTTCGTTCTCGAGTTCAACGACGACTGCATAAAGTGCGGGATCTGCGTGAAGCTGTGTCCCGTCGCGGCTCTTTCTGCAGAGTGATCTTATGAAGACCTACGAATGCGACGTTGTGGTTGTCGGCGCGGGCCCCGGGGGAAGCATGGCCGCGAAGTTCTGCGCCCAGGGCGGGCTCGACACCCTGCTTATAGAGAAGAAAGCCGAGATAGGTGCCCCCCTCAGATGCGCCGAGGGAGTCTCCAAAAAATGGCTGGAGGAAGTCGGCATAACGCCCGATCCCGTGTGGATACGCGGCGACATGAAGGGAGCCATAATAAAATCCACTCTCGGAACCGCGTTCCAGCTGGACGAGTCCAAAGCCGGAAACGAAGTGGGATACGTTCTCGAGAGGCACCTCTTCGACAAAGCTCTGGCCAAGGATGCAGCCGAAGCCGGAGCGAAGATCATGCTCAGGACCTCGGCCACGGGAGTCATCCGCGAAAACGGAAAGCTCGCCGGAATCAAGGCAAAATCAATGGGCGAGGAGATCGAGATCCGCGCCAAAGCCATCGTCGCCGCCGACGGTTACGAGAGCCAGGTCGGCAGGTGGGCGGGAATTGATACCACTCTGAAGCTCAGCGATATAGACTCGTGCATCCAGTACAGGATGTGCAACATCGACGTCGCTCCGGATTTCTGCGAGTTCGTCATAGGCTCCGCCGCTCCCGGCGGATACGTATGGATCTTCCCCAAGGGGAACGGGGTCGCCAACGTCGGAATAGGCGTTATGGGGACCAAATGCAAAAAGGGCGCCGACGCCAAATATTATCTCGACAAATTCATCGCCGGGGATCCCAGACTCTCGAAGGGCCAGTGCCTCGAAGTCATGGGAGGGTTCGTTTCGACCTGTCCGGGTCTCGACTGCGCCATAGACGACAACATAATACTCGTCGGGGACGCCGCGAGAATCATTGATCCCATCACCGGAGGAGGGATCTGCCACGCCTGCAGAACCGGAATGTACGCCGGAAAAGTTCTCGTTAAATGCGCGGAGACCGGAGATTTCTCCAAGAAGGCTCTGATGCCTTACGAGAAGATGTGGAGAGACCGCATGGAGGACAAACTCTTCAGGAACTGGAT
>JAEEKU010000163.1 GCA_016282555.1 Methanomassiliicoccaceae archaeon | reverse complement strand
TATATAATTCCTTTCAATGGAAGACTGGCTTCCTTTCGGGCGGGAAGCCGTTCCTCCCCTTTTTCTTGTTTTTCCGGACGGTACGGACTATATTCCGGCGGGCTTTCCGGCAAGTATTATATCCTTTTCCAGATGATCATGTCACCGAGGTATAGATATGGCCGTTAAGGATCTTGAAGATCTGAAGAAACTCTCCATGCTCAGATCGCAGATCGACGGAATCTCCGTCGAGAGGATCATGTCCGAGAGTTTTCCAGTGGTCTCCTCCGACGATCGCATCTCCGATGTGCTCGCCGTTATGAAGGATACCCGGTACCAGGATGTTCCGGTAGTAGACGCCGGAGAATATGTAGGAATGGTAAGTTATTCCTCGATATTGAGAAAGAAGAGCGTATCTCTGGATACGAAGGTCAAGGGCCTGGTACGTAATTTCCCTTCGGTTACCCAGAACATGGAGATAACGAAGATCGCGGAAATAATAATCTCCAACAACTGCAGGCAGCTCCCGATTCTGAACGGAAAGAAAATAATCGGAATCATCGAGAGAAACCGCCTGATCGAGATCGTAAGGGATATCCGCGCCCTCAAGGAGATCAAAGTGTGGGAAGTCATGAGCAACCCGGTCGAATCGGTGAAAGTGAATGATCTGATGGACGACGCTCTGGAACTCATGATCCGCCAGGACTACAGAACGGTCCCCGTCGTCAACGAGAGGAACGAAGTGACCGGAATAGTCGGAATGAGGGAGATAATAGACAACAACTGGAAGAAGGAAAACAAGACCATCGGCGATCTGGAGAAGAGCTCCCGTTCGCAGATTACGGTGGAGTCGATAGCGACCACCTCGGCCTGCGTGATAGAGTGGGACGATGATATTTCCAGCGCGGTCGATCTCATGGTGGACAACAAATTCTCGTCTCTGCCGGTGGTCGAAAACAAGTCTCTGGTGGGAATCATCACCGAGTTCGATATACTCGAGCTCATCTCCGCATGCAGGGAGAGGGACATGCTTTTCGTCCAGATAAGCGGACTCGACGAGAACGAGAAGAACATGATCGAACCCGTCTACGCGGACATCGAGACGATGATCTCCAAGATCTCCAAGATGTACAAGCCGGAATCCCTGACTATGCACGTTTCCCGCTACAACGACTCCGGAGGGAACTACAAATACAGCATCAGCGCGAGGTTCTTCGTCAACGGGACCGCCATCATGTGCAAGGAGATCGGATGGGACCTCGTTTCGACCTGCTCCAGTCTGATCAAGAAGCTCGAGGATACCGTCATCAACATGAAGGATTCCAAAGTAACGTTCCGCAGAAGAAAGAAGTAAAGAGGGCTCCGGCCCTCAAACCCTTTACATCGCCGTTTTCCGCCGTCCCCGCGGCCTCCGTGATTCATGTTAAATACCTTTGCAATAATGCCCAGCCGTTATTCATGGCACAGTACGACTCAGCTTCTATCGAAAAACGCTGGCAGGACATGTGGAAGGATGAAGCGGTCTATCGTTTCGATCCCAAATCCGAAAAACCGGTGTACAGCATAGACAACCCTCCGAGATACACTTCCGGACCCCTTCACTTAGGGCATGCCACCGGGTATTCTCTCATCGATTTCGCTGCCCGTTTCAAAAGAATGCGCGGATACAACGTCTTCTTCCCGTTATGTTTCGACGTGAACGGGACTCCCATCGAAGTCAAGGTCGAGAAAAAACACCGCATCACCAAACTGGACACTCCCAGGAAGGAATACCGCAGGCTCTGCGAGGAGTACGCCAACGGATTCATAGCCCAGATGACCGAGGACTTCAAGATGCTCGGAGAGTCCATGGATCCCAGCATCTACTACCAGACCGACGCGCCCTACTACAGGAAGATCACCCAGCTTTCCTTCATCAACCTCTTCAAAAGGGGACTCGTCTACAAAGCGAACTTCCCGGTCAACTGGTGCCCCGGATGCATGACGGCGCTGGCCGATGCGGAGGTCGAGTACAGGGACAACGTGAACAAGCTCAACTACATCAAATTCAGAATAGACGGATCGGACGATTGCATCTTGGTCGCGACCACCCGTCCGGAACTCCTGTGCACCTGCAAAGTCGTCGCCGTAAATCCCGATGACGAGAGCAAAAAGCATCTCGTCGGCAAAGAGCTCGTAACGCCCCTCTACGGAAGGAAGGTCAAGGTCATTTCCGATCCCGCCGTGAAAACCGACTACGGCACCGGAAACGTGATGATATGCACCATAGGGGACAAAGACGATCTCATGTGGGTGATGAAGTACCATCTGCCCATGGAGAAAGGAATAGACGAATCCGGAAAGATGACGGAGCTGTCTGGAAAATACGCCGGAATGCCCGTTCTCGAAGCGAGGGAAGCGATCATTCAGGATCTTAAGGACGCAAATCTTCTGGTTAAGCAGGAGGACAATCCCCAGCAGGTATCCATATGCTGGAGATGCCACACCCCCGTGGAGTTCCTGCAGGTCCCCCAGTGGTTCCTGAAAACGACTTCCTTCAAGGATACCATCCTGAAGAGAGCCGACGAGATCAACTGGTTCCCAGAATTCATGAAGATCAGACTGAGAGACTGGACCAATTCCCTCGAATGGGACTGGGTTCTCAGCAGGCAGAGGATATTCGCCACCCCGATTCCGATATGGGAATGCAAAGACTGCGGACACGCGATCTGCGCCAGGGAGGAGCAGTGCTATGTCGATCCGGTTTTCGACAAGCCCCCTGTGGAAAGATGTCCGGAATGCGGCGGAGAGCTCGAGGGCTGCACGGACGTCTTCGATACGTGGATGGATTCCTCCGGATCTTCGCTCTACAACACATACTGGGGCAGGGACGAGGAGCTCCACAAAAAGCTGTTTCCGATGAGCATGAGGCCGCAGTCCCACGATATCATAAGGACCTGGGCGTTCTACTCCATACTCAGGGCGGAGCAGATAGAGGAATGCATCCCGTGGAAAGACATAATGATCCACGGATTCATCATGGCTCCCGACGGAACCCCCATGCACTCCTCCATCGGAAACGTCATCGATCCCATCCCTATTCTCAAAAACTACGGCGCCGACGCCCTGAGATATTACGCGGCGACCTGCTCTCTGGGAATAGATCACGCTTTCAGGGAAAAGGACGTCATCCGCGGAAGAAAGCTCTGCAACAAAGTGTTCAACCTGGGCCAGTTCGCGGCGAGATTCTTCAAAGACGTTCCCGCGGAATGCCCGGAGCTCAGAGTCTCGGACAAATGGATAATGACGAAATTCTCGGAGACCCTCGGTAACGTCACGTCGTACCTCGACCAGTACCAGTTCGACAAAGCTATGAGAGAGGTCGAGAGTTTCATCTGGCACGAATTCGCGGACAATTACGTGGAAATGGTGAAATCCAGGAACGACGACGCGGTGAAATACACCCTGTACAACGTCTTCCTCGGAAGCATAAAGATGCTTGCTCCGTTCATGCCCCACGTCACCGAAGAGGTGTACCAGACGTGCTTCAGGGAAACGGAGAAATGCAGAAGCCTGCACCTGACGTCCTGGCCTGAGCCTTTGCCGGAGGACGGCGAAGCGGAGAAAGCCGGAGAGGTTCTCAAAAACGTGATCTCCGAGATCCGCGCCTGGAAGGGAGAGAATAAAATCCCGCTCAACGCCGGAATCGGCCTGATCGAACTGGTCGGATCGGATGCGGAGATCCTCGGATGCACGAAGGACGACATAAAAGAAACGGTCAAAGCCGGAACCGTCACGATCGCCGCGTCCGCCGATCTTTCGGAGAAGATCGTCGCCGTGAGGCCCGTGCATTCGAAGCTCGGTCCCGCGTTCAAAGCTCAGGCCAAAGAGATAGCGGCGGCCGTATCCGCCATGGATCCCGCAGAACTCAGCAGAATCCTCTCGGAGGGCCCCGTATCCGTCCCCACCGGCGCCGGAACCGTCTCTCTGGGGCCGGAGTACTTTACCGTCGAAAAGCATCTCACGCTCAACGGAAAGGCCGTGGATACGATCCAGACCGAAGGCGTGCTGATTCTGATAGAGAAGTAAACGGTTTAATCCCGGCTGTATGCCGGGAACCCTTTTTCACTGAACGCTTTTCTCCAGATCCCTGACGTATTTTTTCAGATCGGACAGAGCCGCCCTGAGTTCCCGGGATCCGGGAGACCCTCCGAAACGGGGCATCAGAGAAGTCTGAAGATCTTCACAGGATTTCATCCCGGAACCTCCGTTCTCCTGTTTTTCTTCGATTTCCTTCACTTTCTGCGGTCCGAGAAGAGAAGTCTGCTCCTCTAAAAACTCCAGAGACGAATCGATAAAGACAGTATAACCATTAAAAACGCCGATGTAATCTTCGTTTTTCTCAGGATCGGATTCTCCGAGATGCCTGGAGAAATCCTCGAAATAATCCCTGTCTGAGCGGAGGCCGCGGATCCATCCGCTAAAAGACACGTGACGGAAACGGTCCGCCATCGCCATAGCTTTAAGATAGCCGGTCATCTCCGTTCCCTCGCCGTTCAGGGGCCAGCCGCCGTCTCTTATGAACGCGCATAAATCGTCCAGAAACTGATAATTCTCCCCTCCGGCGCCGAAACCGGAATTGAGGCGAAGGAAAACGAAGAAAGAAATGAGATCTTTATCGTCCTGCAGATTGATGATGCATTTTCCCAGCATTTTCCCAGCCGTGCCGTAAAAGAAATCCCTGAGGCCGTCATCCAGATTGGCTATCCCTCCGGAAAACATCTGCGCCGATGCAGAAAGATCCCCGTCAAGGCTGCATGAAGCGCCGATTCCGAGATATCCGAGAGGATGATCCTCGTAGCTGTCGAGAATCAGCTCGCCTATGTTGTTCAAGGTTTCGGAATCTTCCTTTTCGAGAGCTTCCCGCAACAGATCCGATAAACTGTCCAGATCTCCCGGGAGATCGTTTATTTTTTCTGTGGCCTTCCTCGTGCGGAATCCGCATCCGCAGAGCGCGAATCCGGTGGAATCGTACTGAAGCGGTTCGCCGCAGGAGGGGCACCTGCTGCGATCGCCTTCCTCCTCCGTTTCGTCCGGATGATAATTGTCGACGATTCCGCTGCCGGCCAGATCCCTGAGGAAATCTCCGTATTCTCCGACTGCTTTTTCCATGATTTTCTTTGCGCCTTTGTTGCGGCCGAAGGATCTGGCATAATCCACGCAGCCTTCCAGGCCGTCGAAAAGGAAGTTAACCATCCTGTCCGACAGATCCTGATCGTCGATCAGTATTTCGCACAGCGTATCGAGCCCGTCGCCGTCGTAAACGGACAGAATAGCGGACTCCTTTTCCTCGACGGCTTTCAGAAACTCCTTGTAAATGTTTACGGCGGCGCAATACCTGCTTTTTTCCCCGGAGATGTCCTTTACTCTTCTTTCAAGCTCCTCCAGAGCCCATATGGAAGAATCAGCAGTTTCCTGATGATCCGGGAAATACATATCCCCGCCGTTGAAAATGATGCAGGATTCCGCTATAGTCTCGCTGCACCGGTAACAGGATATTTCCGAAAGATCTCCGGCTCCGTATCCGATGCGCTTGATGAAATCCGTAAGGAAACTGTCGTCCATTATGTCCGAAAACCTGTCGTCCAGATTGCCGGTGAAAAAAACCATGGATCTGGGGTCGAAGGGGCGGTAGTCCTTCTTTTCTATCTCCTTGAAATAATAATCGGTAAAGGGGCCGATGACCATGCCGTAGTACTCGTCGAAGCTCTCTTCGTCCAGAAAAGAAGATGCGAGCTCGAAATCCCTGAAAGCGTTGTCAACGTCTTCCCTGTCCAGATGCATCTGGCCGATAAGCGTCCATACGTACCAGGACGAAACCCCCTCCACCGCCGCTTTTTCCGCCAGGGCCTCCATTTTTTTGAAATCGCCGTTCCTGAAGGCTTCTTTCATCGGCTCCTCGAATTCCGCGGACAGCCTGTCGCGCCTGATCTCGGCATCGCTGATTTCTTTTTCCGAAAAAGAAGCGTCGGTGCTGCACAGTATGCATCTGCCCTTGGACAGTTCGGTATCCGCGAGCATGAAGTTGCGCCCGCAGCCCGGACATCCCATAAGGATGAAAGTCATACGGCATAATTCCGATACGGTTATATTAAATCACAACTGAAGATCCCTGAACGTGCGGATCCCTGGGTTCAGCTCCTCCGATTTTATATTGATGGCCAGCTCTCCCAGCGCGCCCGCGAGAGAGACCGTGCATACCACGGCGACTACGAGCCCCAGATCGGTAAACAGCATGAAAACCGGAGAAACGCGGAGACACGCGCCCGCGATTTTGTTGAGTTTGGTGTGCAGAAACACCGGCCTGCGGAATTTCAGGGAAGCTATCGAGAAAGAGACTATCCTGAAAAATGCGATGATTATAATGAAATAAATCATCCAAGGCTCGGCCGGCATGGCCGGGATGAGAACGGCGAGCCTCGCGAGAACCAGAACCAAATCCGTCACCGAATCGAAAGCCGAACCGAATTCGGTGCACAGATCGTATTTTCTCGCCACGTAGCCGTCCGCCAGATCGCTGATCCCGCAATAGCAGTATATTACCAGAAAGTAGATATCGAGCCCCCCTGCGGCCAGCAGGAGGACGGATGCTATCAGACGTGATGCGGTTATCGCATCCGGCACCCAGCTTTTCATCAGATCAGTCCTGGATTACGCGGACCCTGATTTTCTTGCTCTTGAATTTGGCTTTGGTAAGGTCCATGGTCATCCTGTTGCCGTAATCCTTATGGACCTCGACAACGGACGATTCGTCCCCGATTTCTATCTTTCCTATGGAAATATCGCGGATTCTCGTGTTGCGGGAAATGAAATCCGACAGCGAAACTCTTCCGAATCCGTCGTTTTTGCCGAGATTCACTTCGAATTTGCACATTCCGAACGGATCTGATATCTGATCGTAGTCTATCACCCTCTTGATCGTATCCTTCTGGCCGGGCTCCGCTTCGGGAACGCATCTTTTCTCAATATCTATTCCGATACGCATCTGGAACTCTTTGATCAGATGCTCCTCTTCGGAAGTCACGAACGAAACGGCGGTTCCCTCGTGCCCCGCCCTTCCGGTCCTTCCGATGCGGTGGATATACGTATCGATATCGTCCGGCATATCGTAGTTGATGACATAGCTTATATCGTCGATGTCCAGACCTCTGGCGGCGACGTCCGTGGCGATAAGAACGTCCGTACGGCCCTCTTTGAAATCGTTGATCACTTTTTCCCTCTTTGACTGGGGCATGTCGCCGTGGATCGCGACGACGCGGTAATCGAACTCCGACAGCCTCTCCGCCAGAACGTCCACCATTTTCTTCGTCTGGCAGAAGATGATGGCCTTGGGCTCGTCGATATCCAGAATCCTGCACAAAGCCCAGGATTTGTTCCTTCTTCCCACGGAGATGTAATACTGCTTGGTCAGATCCAGAATGACCTCTTCCTGGGAAACGGAAATTTCCTTGGGGTTGATCATGTAATCGAAAGCCAGCTGTTTGACGTTCTCCTGCATGGTTGCGGAAAACAGCAGAGTGTGCCTCTGTTTCGGCATCGCTTTGAGAATGAACTCGATATCGTCCTTGAAACCCATATCAAGCATCCTGTCGGCTTCGTCGAGAACCAGAGTGGTGATTTCCGAAAGATTCAGAGCGCCTCTGGTTATCATATCTCTGACGCGCCCGGGAGTGCCTGCCACGATATCGCATCCGGCCTTGAGCTTTTTGAGCTGGCCCTCGATGCTGGCTCCTCCGTAGATCGGAACGGAAACATGCCCGGAGTACTTGGAGAGCTTGGAAAGCTCCCCGGAAACCTGCGTAGCCAGCTCCCTCGTGGGAACCAGAACGATGGCCGAGGGGGTCTTTTTCCCTGATTCGATCGTCCCCAGAATGATCGTTCCGTAAGCCCCTGTCTTGCCCGTGCCTGTCTGTGCCTGCGCGAACATATCTATCTTCTCGAGACCCAGAGGTATCGACTGGATCTGAATCGGCGTGGGTTCTTCCCAGCCCATCTCATCCATTGCCTTCGCGATATGTTCCGGTATGCCTATTTCAGTAAAATTAGAGATCATACATCCTCACTGATCTGAAACCTGTCTGCGACTGACACAGACAACTTTTCTTTTTCGGAGGACGTGATGCAGTTCAACGTTCTATAAGTTTCTGTAGGCTCCCGGCGAGCGCGGCTCTTCTTTAAGCACAAACCGGCCGGATCGCGCAATACGGAAACAATAAAGATTAAACCCCTCCGTTCCGGGAGGGGATATTTGAAAAAACGGATCACCAGGCGGGTTTCTCAAGAGCAAGAGTCACGGCAAGATAGAAGTTGAATGCGAAGTTGAGAAGCGCGACGATTCCCAGAACCCAGTGCCAGTAGTCTCCGCCCGCGATGCCCGAAAGCCCCACCGTAAGGAACACCAGCCCGGTCGTGAAACATATCACCGTCAGCGCCTTCGGCGTTCCGATTTTAACGGACCATGCTATCGCGACGAAATAGAGCAGAGCGAAAGTCAAATTCTCCGCGGGACCCATTCCGAACCCCGTGAGCGCTACCGCCGCCCCTACCAGCGCGAAAACCGTAAATCCGAAATTGCTGCCTGCGATGTAAGCGAGCAGCGCTATTACCAGAATGCATATTCCTACTACTTTGAATGCCTCGGCGGACGGAAGGACCGGAAATACGGAAGGATCGTTGACAAGCTGTCCCAGAGCTATAGGCAGAGAGATAGCGGCGACGAAGAACAGACCGCATGCGGTCGGGTCCAGAGGCTTGAATTCACTCATTTGTCATCTCCTGGGTATTATACCCCTCATTTCATTTTATTGTGGATATTAAAGTATATCCAATAGAAAGAATATTTCAGCGTCTGGCTCATCCGGAGACCGCCTGCCTCGAACTTGGAGATACCGCGGTTGCCGGATCCGGAACCGTATCGTAAAAACCATTAAAAATATCCGATGTAATGCGGAGATTCATTTCGTCTCTCCGGAAAAACCCGTGGCCGGACCGGCCGCTAATCCTACATTATTTAACGGATTATTCCATCGCTCGGACGATAATAATGGCAGACGAACAGGCAATCAAATGCGCCCAGGAAAAATTCGGGGCTCTTCTGAGAAAACAGCTGGAAAGAGTCGACGTTCTCAAATCCGAAGGAGACTGGGTAGACTATTCTAAACTCGACAAACTCATAATAGGCGTATGCGGGGGGGACGGAATCGGACCCTACATCTGCGCTTCCGCCCAGAAAGTCATGGAGTTCCTTCTCGAAGACAAAATTAAGCAGGGAAAAGTCGAGATCAGGCAGATAGACGGCCTTACCATCGAAAGACGCGTCGAAGTCATGAAGGCTATTCCCGACGACACCCTGGAAGAGCTGAAGAAGTGCCATGTGATCCTGAAAGGACCGACTACCACTCCCAAAAAAGGAGATCCGTGGCCCAACATCGAGAGCGCCAACGTCGCCATGAGAAAGGAGCTGGATCTGTTCGCTAACGTAAGGCCGGTATCCGTTCCGGAGCTCGGAATCGACTGGACGTTCTTCAGGGAGAACACCGAAGGCTCGTACGTGATGGGAAGCGAGGGAATGAACGTTACCGACGACCTCGCAATGGATTTCTGCGTCGCGACCACCCAGGGAACCGAGAGGATCATCAGGCTGGGATTCGACTACGCCGCCAAAAACAACCTCAATTATGTATC
>JAEEKU010000162.1 GCA_016282555.1 Methanomassiliicoccaceae archaeon | reverse complement strand
TTGTAATCCCTGATCATCACTATCCTGTTTCCGGGGTTGCCCCCTTCGTCGCATACGAGACAGGAGTTGCCCTCTCCCATTATGCTCTTTCCGATGCTGGCTCCCTGCGCTCCGTCTACGGTCACGTTCGAATTTCCCGTTACCAGAACGAGAGCCACGTCGCTTCCGGAGTCGCGGATGCCTATATCTCCGCCGCCGTATACGGAGTAGAGAACGTTCGCTTCGCCGCCCACGTACACATTGGTATCGCCGGTCAGCATCCTCATGAGACCTCCTCCGTAAACGGAGCCTCCGATTTCCGCGTTCCCTTCGATGATAACATTTGTATCGGCGTAAGTGAGGCTTCTTCCTCCGGCGCCCAGAACGCACGACCCGATTCTGACGTTATCGGTTACTTCGATGTTGATTTCGGTCTTCGTGCCCGCAGGACCGGATACTTTAGCGTAGCCGTCGAGATAATCGCCGCTGATGAATTCCGCCACGCCGTTTATGTTGTTCTTGATGTACCAGGGCATGTACTTCCTTGCCCCGTCCTTGGATATGGAAATGATCTGAGTGTAATTGCTGGGATCCTCTCCCGCGATTCTTCCGTTGACGATGTCCGGAACTCCTTTTCCGCCGCCGAAGACGTCTCCGTTAACGATCGCGTTTCCGTCCAGCGTGATGTTTATGCTTTTGCATACGGTTTCGGCGACGTTTCCGCGGGGCTTGTTAGCGTCGCTGATAGCGCCCAGAGTATCCCATGTATCGCCGTTGTACTTGCCTATCGCCGGAACGCTTTTTCCTCCGCCGTAAACGCTTCCCTCCACGACCGCGTCGCCGGTGACTATAATGGTTATGCTGTCGACGTACACGCGGCTTCTGCCGGTGGTGTCTCTGTCCCCGTCCGCATCGCCGAATCCTATGTCGTTGGTGTTCCCGAATTTGCTGAGTCCGTTCACGTCGTGACGCTTCTTGTTGAATCCGCCGGATCCTCCGCCGTACACGTCCCCGAGGACTTTTCCTCCGGATATCGTCACCGTTATGTCGTCTATCGGTTTGTCCCCGGTTCCCGTTAAAGCCCTGAGGCCTCCGCCGAAGACGTCGCATACCGTTCCGCCCTTTATTTCCACGACGATGCTGCCGGTTTCCATCATTGTCGCGTATACGGCATCGTAACTCGTATCATAACCCGCGCCGCATACGGTTCCCGCGTTTGCGGAATCTTTAACGATCACATGCGTGTTTTCAATGCTCTTGACATTTCTGTTCTTGTTACCGTCAGTGGTGGCTCCGCAGAGAATGTGATTCACCGTAGCCTTCCCGGACAGCTCGATCGTACCGGTGGTGATGGTGCTGTTGACAGGAGTTCTTCCGGCGGCCTGCGCGTCCCAGAGCTCCGATTCGCCTGAGATGAATACGTTCGTGCTGCCTACGGTTTCTTTTCCGCTGCCTCCGTTTCCCCCGGCTCCGGTTAAAATGGAGGATTCCGTGCTTTGCGAGCCGGTAAACGTAGTGAACGTCCCGCTGTACTTTTCTTTAAGGCTGTACAGATCTATAAGATACGGCCATTCAGGCAGGAAAGTCGTATCTTTTCTGAGAAGAGCAGGCATGTACATTTCGTAATCGTAAACTTCGCGGGACGACGAACCGTAAGATACCGTGTGATGCCCGGGGTAGAGCTGCTTCATCTCGTACATGTCTCCGGGCATGTGCGCGTTCACGAGATACAGATACGTCGCTGTCAGGGTGTTGTTGACGCCCGCCGTGCTTCCGATCACGGTATCGAGAACGGTTGCGTTTTTGATGACCGCGTAAGCGCATCCGTTTATCGTCTTCCCTCTGCCGCCGGAAACGATGTTGTTCCAGGTTCCGCTGTGGACGATAAGCATCGTCAGCACGGCGGGAATTTCCGGCTCCGCTGCGGACTCTTCGTCCTCGTCCGGCTCCTCTTCGATCGTGTATACGCCGACCGCATGGCCGCCGGAGCCCTGCGTCGGATAAGGACCTGCGGCGTTGGTATCCAGTCCTCCGGAGAGCTGAGAGAATCCTCTGCGGTAATCGTGTCCGCTCCCCTCCCCGTATATCGAAAAAACTCCGGTTCCGATGATCAGCGCGTAACCCATCCCGTATATTCCGGTTCTGGCTTCTCCGTGATTGCTGCTCTCTCCCGCCAGCCAGACGGCGACGTCGTCGATGACCGTGTTTCCCCCCGCAAGCAGAGTCGCCGTCTTCGAACTGGCGATAAGCCCGCCCACGAATCCGGTGGCTTTCTTCGAGATTATATCCGATCTTATCGTCATCGGAGCGTAGGTCTTGTTGGTGGAATTTTTCAGAACCTCTCTCGCATTGTCAGTATTGTTGCCTTCGGCGTGGATGAGCATTATGTTGGTGTACATATCGCCGCCCGCGTTCTGGAAGGCCCTGGCGGCGGCGTCGAATGTGAGCGACGTGCGGGTGTAGGTGACGCCGTCCGCCGTATCCTGCACGGTTCCGCCGTCCCTCGTTACCAGCTGGACGTTTTTGACGGTATCCCATGTGGCGTACACTTCGATGACTTTTATTGTCTTTCTCTCCCCGTTTATGGTTTTCGTAACGGTTTCGGCGTTTCTCAGCGCATCGTTGGAGAGAACCTCTCCGGGGTAATGGACCGCGGTGGTCAGAGTGTAGCTGGAACCTTCTCCGGGATGCTTCTCGGTGTATCTCCATCCGGCGAACACCACGGTTCCTCTGTGCTCCGTGCCGTCCTCCGTGTAATCCGCCACGTACTGCTCGGGCTCCAGCCAGTTCTGGTTTACGTCCGGGTTGGTCACCACCGTGTTTTTCCACAGCTGCGGGTTGTACTCCGTGGAGATTGCCGATCCGTAGTTGAGAACGTCGACGTAATAATACTTCGAATCCTTCGTCCAGTCGATGCTCGTATTCGACGAATTATAATTATTGCCGAGAGCGTTCTCTATAATCCCCCGGTATTCCTGATAATTGGCGTAATATCTTATGACGTAATAGTCTCCGGAATAACCACTGTCCGGCACCTGGTTGGTGGTGGGGATGCCGGCGGACTGCGGCGGTACCGATGATATCAGCAGTAATGCGACCGCAAACACCGCGAACGCGGATGCGGATACAGCCCCTCTCCTCATACGGCGGGATGCAGCCCCGCTTTTCCGTGTAGTACCTGTCATCGCCGACACCTCTCTTGTCCGTTTCCCGCAGATAGATGCGTCTCTGGTAGGAGTTATTTCTATTTACGTACTGTGGGCTGCAAAGGCGGTTAAAGACGTATAAAAAGAGAAGAACGGGAATAATTCCGGGTTTCCCCGGTACGTGCCGGTTCAGGTGAAGATGCCGGGACGGATGCTCTCCAGGAAGAATCCCGCGATCTCCTCCGGAGAATAATTATCGTTGTCGATCCACCAGCGGACGGCCTCCGAAAAGCTTCCCGCCCCGGCGCTGATAACGTAATCCTCCGGAATCCCCTCGGGGACGGAAACCGCGTTTCTGGAGAACAGATCTTTCAGGTGCAGACGGAAATACTTCATGAAGACGTCTCCGCTCTCGCTCGAGAGGATAGATCTTATGCTGTCCTTCTTCTCCCTGATATGATAAAGAATGTGAGTGAGCTCGTCCCCCAGATCCCTGGATCCGGAGAAGTCGTGGGTAGCCTCCTTTCCCCCGCCGGAGAAAACGTGATCGAAGATGCCCTCGCACAAACCGTTGAGAAGATCGTCTTTGGCATCGAAATGGGAATAGAACGAGCTCCTCCCTATGTCCGCCCGGTCCACTATATCCTGAATCGTGATCGCGGAGTACCCTTTCTCTTCCAGAAGCTCCGTGAAAGCGCCTATTATGGCTTTTCTTGTTTTAATCTGACGGCGATCCATTTGTCGGCGCATACGATTTCCAATATAATATTACTTTTGTCCGGATTTTTATTACAGATACTGAACACTATGTTCAGTTATTTATATGATGTATTGTAATTACGTATCATGTCTTCCTTGGACCGCTTCATCGGAATCCTGTCCGGCATTCCCGCGACGGCGATAGCCGGGATATTCCTGGTGCTGTCGTTCGCCCTTCCGCGCGCCGGATATCAGGAATACGAGGCGCTGGCATGGATCTGCGTCATAATCTGCGGTATCCCCCTGCTCTACCTCTCGGTATGGAGAATCATTCACAACAAAGGAATCAGCAAGATCTCCTCGGCGCTTCTGATCACGATCGCCATGGGCGCCGCGCTGTACATAGGAGATCTGTTCGCGGCGGGAGAGGTCGCGTTCATAATGCAGATCGGAGCGATTCTCGAGGATATGACTGTAAATAGATCAAAGAAAGGCCTGAAGAACCTCATATCGTCCATCCCCGAAACCGGAAGAAGGGTGGAGAACGGAAAAGAGACGGAGGTTCCCGTGTCCGAGATCCGCGTCGGCGACATAATCCGCGTAAAACCCGGGGAGACAATTCCGGTGGACGGCACCGTGGTGTCCGGAGAGACCGCCGTGAACCAGGCGGCGATGACCGGAGAGAGCATTCCCGCCGACAAGATCGCGGGGAGCAGCGTGTTCAGCGGAACGGTGAACCTGTACGGCTCCGTCGACATCGCCGCGACGAAGAGGGGGGAGGACAGCTCCCTGCAGAAGATCGTTAAACTTATAGAGGAGGCGGACAGCAAGCAGGCGGACACCCAGCGCATAGCCGATAAATGGGCGAGCTGGCTCGTTCCCCTGGCGTCGCTCGTCGCCGTGGCAGCTTACTTCCTCACCGGGGAGATAGTCCGCGCGGTCACCGTGCTGGTGGTGTTCTGCCCGTGCGCCCTCGTTCTTTCCACGCCGACCGCCATCTCCGCGGCGATAGGGCAGGCGACGAAGCACGGCGTGATGATCAAATCCGGCCTCGCGCTGGAAAAACTAGGCTCCGCGAAGACCATCTGCTTCGACAAGACCGGAACCCTTACGGAGGGCACCCTGAAGGTGGATTCCGTCGAGATTCAGGAAGGGATATCCGAAAACGAGCTCCTCTCGATCGCGGCCTCCGCGGAGCTCAGAAGCGAGCACCCGGTCGGAAAGGCGATAGTGAAGGAGGCCGAATCCAGGAACATCCGGGTACCGCAGCCGGAAAGCTTCTCGGCGAGGCCCGGGATCGGAGTGGAAGCGGATATCGGAGGAAAGAGATATACCGTGAAAAAAGCGGATTCCGGAATGAGAACCGGAGGGAGAACCGCAGTGTCCGTCTTCTCCGGAGACAAGATTCTGGGAACCGTGTTCCTCTCGGACAGCCTGCGCCCGGAGACGGCATCTGCGGTATCGGAGCTGTCCGGCATGGGAGTGAAGACCGTGCTGCTCACCGGAGACCGCAGGGACGCCGCCGAGCTGTTCGCCTCCAGGGCGGGAATATCCGAGGTGCATGCGGATCTTCTCCCGGAGGACAAGCTCAGGTTCGTGGAGTCCGGAGAGGGCATAATATGCATGGTCGGGGACGGGATCAACGACGCTCCGGCCCTCAAAGCCGCGGACGTGGGTATCGCGATGGGCGCCATGGGAAGCGATCTCGCTATCGATTCCGCCGATATTGCTCTCATGTCCGACGACATCTCCGGGATCCCGTATCTCAAATGGCTGGCTTCGGAAACCGTGAAGACGATCCGCATCGCAATCACGGTTTCGATGTGCATAAACTTCGTCGCGGTCTCCGCTTCGGTGCTGGGGATGCTGAACCCCACGACCGGAGCGCTGGTCCACAACGCCGGATCCTGCTTCGTGGTGCTTCTAGCCGCGCTCATGTACGACAAGAAGTACCCCGGAAAAAAGAGAATCAGGCGCGGGAGTCCCGCTCCAGGTATCTGACCATATACGGAAGTTCTTTGACATACCCGCGGGACTCGTAGTATTTCCTTACCCCGATCCCGCTGGTCACCCTTATCTTCCCGTAGCCGTTCTCAACCGCTATGTTCTCGGCGGCTTCTATCAGCCCCTTCCCGAGGCCGCGGTGCTGCCAGTCCTTTCCCCTCTCGCCTATGGCGGCGATTTTTCCGAATACCTTCAGCTCCCGGATCGTCGCGAGGGAATCCAGTCTGAGCCTCGCGTAACCGGCTACGGCGTCCTCGTACTCGTACGAGATGAAGAACTCCCTGCCGCCCCCGGCCTCGTACTCCGTTGTTTTGAGAACAAGCTTGTCCGGATCGGAGAGGGCGATCCCCCTGTGGCCGACCTCCCTGCAG
>JAEEKU010000161.1 GCA_016282555.1 Methanomassiliicoccaceae archaeon | reverse complement strand
GAAGCAGCTGCCGTTGAACGTCACCAGAAGCTTGGCTCCGTCCAGAGCGTCGGAAAGAGTCTCCTCGTCCAGATCGATTCCGTGAGTCAGGGTTGCGGTGCCGCTCCTCCTGTGGACGGTCACGACGGTTACCAGGGAGTCGCGGCTGAGGCCGTCTGTCTCTATATCGAGATAAGCCGCGTCGTCTCTGAAACTGCCGTAAAGCCTCCAGTGCTCCCCCTTCGGGATTATTTCTCCCAGCATCCGGGAGTCTCCGGTTTCCAGCATCTCGGACGCCTGATAGATCAGACTGTCCCCGTCGCTCTTGAGGGAATCCTTCAGGAAGCGGATGCTGTCCGACGCGAGAAAATCGTCCCAGTCTCTGATTCCGCTTTCCCACAGCGCCGCCTCTTTCTTTCTTCCGACGGAAGGAATCATCTGAAAAGTGTGCCTGATCATCCGGAAGCCCGATATCCGGAGGCGTATTAAACTTTAAGTTATGAAAAACCGGGGACGGATCCCCGTAAAATTCATTCGGAAGATTCTTTCTTCTCGGTAAGGGCGCGGATATTCGCCTTGGAGATCCTGACTTTCTCGAGGAGTTCGCGGATCGAGTGGATATCGAATCCCTCTTCGGTATCGAAGGTGTCGATCACCTTTTTTCCTATTTCCGACGCGTACTGGTCCAGAAGCTTCCTCTCCTTCATTATCTCGATGTCCAGAGAGGAAAAATCCAGTTTGTCGGAGATTTTGGAATCGACTTCCCTGACGGTATCCTTGACCTTATCCAGAAATTCCATGTCAATCCACCAGTTTGTGGTATCCGTAGGCGGGCTCCCCGGCGTTGAAGCAGTACTGTATCGTGGAGAACTGCTTCTTGAATGCCCTGACGTCTTCCTTAACCTTCCTGGGATCCTCTTTGTTCTTCACGACTCTCGCGATGAACGAGGCGACTTCCTTCATTTCGGACTCCTTCATTCCGAGGCGGGTCATCTCCTGCGAGCCCAGCCTGAGACCGGAGGGCTTCACGGCGCTGACGTCCTGGGGAAGCATGTTCTTGTTGCAGATTATGTTGGCGTCCTCGAGCAGCTTGGCGCAGTCCTTTCCTCCGCCGAAAGCGGAAACGTCGACGGCTATCGCATGGGATCTGGTGAATCCCTGATCGGGGCACAGGACAGGGACACCGAGCTCGTAAAGCGATTCTCCCAGAGCGCGCGCGTTTTTGCACGCCTGGGCGGCGTATTCCCTGCCGAAGACGTCCATCTCCGCGAGAGTTATTCCGAGAGCCGCCATCGCATGCAGGTGGTGGCTGGAGGTCACTCCGGGGAAAACCGCTTTCTGGATCTTCTTCTCCTGCTCGTCGGTGAGATTCTGGCCGAGGATCATTCCGTGGTTCGGTCCGGGGAAAGTCTTATGGGTAGACGACGAGACGATGTTGACTCCCTCTCTGAGGGGATCGTGGAACTGTCCGCCGGCGATGAGCCCGAGAACGTGGGCGCAGTCCTCCCATACCAGACATCCGACTTCGTTGAAGGTGTCCTGAAGCTCTTTCAGAGGCGGAGGGAACAGGAAGACGGACAGCCCGAACTGGGCGATTTTGGGCTTCTCCTTTTTCAGAAGCTTTATCGTGCCGTCGACGTCGAGATTCATGTTTTCGACGCTGAACGGATAGTTAACCGAGTTGACGGCCCTCTGTCCGAAAGCGCCGAACTCGCAGGTGGAGATGTGGGCTCCCTGAGCCAGAGCGCAGGTCGTTATGGTGTCTCCGGGCTGGGCGAACGCGAAAAGAACCGCCATGTTGGCGACGGTACCGGAGATCGGCCTCACATCGGCGAAATCCGCTTTGAAAACTTTCTTAGCCAGCTCGATAGTCTTAAGTTCGACCTCGTCCACATAAATGTTTCCCTGATAGTACCTCTTGCCGGGGAGCCCCTCGGCGTATCTGTCGGCAAAATCCGAAATAAGCATCTCTTTGGCAAGAGGGCTCATAAGATTCTCGGAGGCGATCATCGGGATGCTCTCCTCGAACCACTTGTTATGGGCCATTACCTTTTCTCTAATGAAGGTTGAATCTTCAACAGCCATGCTGGCGCATATTCTAATTCAGTTATAAGACTACGCCGTACGGCCGGCCCGGATCCTTGCGCCGGGGACCGCTCTCCCCCGTGTTTGGTTTAAATATTTTTGGTAAATACTCACTTTTCCGTAACTACAAGATTATTAATTCCGATCGGCTGATCACCGGTCAGAGCGTGTTGCCAATGAGTTTGGAAAAGACTTTGGAAGACGTCCGCAGAGGAAAACCAGTCCTCGTCTACGACTTCGATGACAGGGAAAGAGAATCGGATATGACTGTCGCGTCGGAATTCGTCACTTCCGAAATTATCAGAAAGATGAGAAAAGAAGCCGGCGGGCTCATATGCACCACCACCCCCTACGGGAAAGCTAAGGAACTGGGGCTTCCTTTCCTGAGCGACGTCTTCTGGGACGACAGGGAGAAATATCCGCTGCTGTCGATGATGGCCCCCACGGACATTCCCTACGACGGAACCAAATCCTCCTTCGGAATCACCATCAACCACCGCAAAACGTACACGGGCATTACGGACAACGACCGCGCCATGACCGTAAAGGCTTACGCGGACATTATTTTCCAGGACAAACCTGCCGCCCTGATCCGGAAGGATCTGGCGGAGAACTTCCGGGCTCCGGGACACATTCACCTCCTGAACACCTCGGAAAACATTCTCGTGAACAGGCACGGCCACACCGAGCTGTGCACCGCGCTCATGTACATGGCCGGAGTGAAGCCTTCCGCGACCATCTGCGAGATGATGGGGGACGACGGCGGATCCATGTGCAGAAAAGACGTGGAGGCCTATGCGGAAAAGAACGGGATCGTCGTAGTGACCGGAACCGAGATCCAGGAAGCCTGGAAAAAATTCAAGGAGCAGGAAAACCGATGGTCCGCGTGATGGCTTCCGGTGTTTTCGATATTATCCACACGGGTCATATCTCCTATCTCACCCAAGCCAAATCCATGGGCGACGAGCTCGTGGTGGTGGTTGCGTGCGATTCCACCGTGAGGGCGAGAAAGCACGAACCGGTGACTCCGGAGAAAATGCGCGCGGAGATAGTCGGCATGCTGAAGCCCGTGGATAAGGTGATCATCGGAGGAACCGGGGATATGATGGAGACGGTAGCCGAGATAAAACCGGACATCATCGTTCTGGGATTCGATCAGTCCTTCGACCCGGACCGGCTGCGGGAAGAACTGGAGAGCCGCGGAATGGGCGGAATCAGGGTCGTCAGGGCAAAGGAGTGCGCCGACGATCTGAACGCCACGCGCCGCATTATAGAGAAAATACGCAGGACGGGGGTGCGGGAATGAAAATTATCGGAATAGCGGACACGACTTTCGCCAGATACGACATGGGCGCTTCCGCCATAGACGAACTGAACCGCACCGGAACCGGTTTCAGGATCGTCAGGTACACCGTACCCGGGGTCAAGGACCTTCCGGTAGCCAGCAAGAAGCTCATAGAGGAGCAGAACTGCGACATCGTCATGGCCCTCGGAATGCCGGGCCCCCAGCAGAAGGACAAAATGTGCGCCCATGAGGCGTCTACCGGGCTGATCCGCGCCCAGCTTATGACTAACAAACATATTATCGAGGTTTTCGTCCACGAAGACGAAGCCGGAAGCGACCGGGAGCTCGCATTTCTCGCCGACAAAAGGGCGAGGGAGCATGCGGTTAACGTCTATGATCTTCTGTTCCGCCCCGAAAGCCTCACGAGGAGAGCGGGAACGGGGCTGAGACAGGGGTTCGCCGATGCGGGACCCGTTAAAATGAGGTGAAATAATGAAAGAATACAGTATCGGTGCCGCAGTGGCTGAATTCAACTACGAAGTTACTTCCCTTATGCTCGAAAGGGCGAAAGCGGAAGCCGATTTCCTCGGCGTTAAAATAACCAGAATCGTGAAGGTTCCGGGAGTCTTCGAAGTCCCTATGGCGGTGAAGAAACTGCTGGAGAGAGACGATATCGACGGAGTCATCACGCTGGGAGCCGTGATAACCGGAGAGACGAAACACGACGAGGTCGTCATAGCGCAGGCTTCGAGGAAGATAATGGATCTCGGCCTGGAGTACGGCAAGCCGGTCAGCTTCGGAATCAACGGACCCGGAATGACCGAGCTGCAGGCGATGGATCGCATCGAAAAGGGACGCGACGCGGTCGATACGGTCGTTAAGATGCTTCAGAGGCTGGACTTCTGAAACAAGGGCAGAAATGCCCTCCTTTTCCTCGGTACGCCTTTCTTTTGTACGCTTTCGTCTCCCTCAGGCCGGCGAATATGCCGCTGACCAGAGAGACGTCTTCATCGGAGAGCGTCCCCAGACGGTAATTGAATTCCGCAGCGGGAATCCTGAACAGCCTGTCGGCGCGAATCGAAGAGGACATATCCAGCATCACTTCGTAAGGATCCCTGAATTTCACCAGGTTCCCGGGAGAGCGGGTAGACGTCGTGACCATAAGAACAGTGAATTCATCGTCTCTTTTCTCGAGAACAATCACCGGGCGGTTCTTCGCGCCGGACATATCGTCGAAATAAAGCCTCGCGTTCCACACCTCGAAAGGCTTCGGAATCCCCTTGGAACCGCTCTGTTTAAAATTCATGCCGGCACCCCGCAAGACGCCCGGAATTCCCGGATGAGGATCGGCTGAAGCAGGAGTCCTCTTCGCTTATAAGCCCGGCGTAGAGATTGTTCAGATAATCGATTTCGCGGCCGATGCGGACGTTGCGGCAGGAGCTGCATTCCAGATCCTTGCCGAGCCCCAGCTTCAGCTCCATCTCGCCGCGATCCAGGTCCATGATGCGCCCGCAGGCGCAGTATATGCTCATGCAGACGAAATCCGTACTGAATCTACGAATCATGTTAATGCTCTGATTACTGCAATTGTCTCCAGCATCCCGGATCTCCATGTTATTCCTCTCTTGTCTCCCGAACGTAACCGAGGGGCGGATTCAGCGTAATACTGCCTAAGCGATACTTATCTGAACGCAAAGCAACCCTATGCAAAAGCATAATATAAGGATTGTTCAAAATCAGGGCAAACCGCTCTGATGTGTCCCTGATAGTGTCTCTGATTAAACGATCGGAGGTATAAAAACCGCGGGGAGTTCCCGCGGAAAAAGTTTCACGATTCCGAGATCTGCTTTACCTGAGATAACACGTAGTCTCTGATCTCCGAAGGCTTGCGATCCGGACAGCACTTCTTTCCGTGATCAAGAACTTTCCTCTCGAGCATCTCCATCCGCTCTCCGCACGAGCAGCGAAGATCGTCGTCCGGCGACAGAGAGACGCCCATAGAGAAGCAGTGAGGGCAGCGGTAGGTGAACTTCCTTCCGCCGAACTTTCCGCGCTTGGAGATAGGTTTTCCGTCCTTCTCGACGAGATCCATGGAAAGGTCCAGAGTGGGGGCGTTGCTTATCGAGGTTCCGACTCCGAACCCGGCGACGCACGTATCCGCAATTCCTGCCACGCTCTCCTCGTTCAGTCCGCCGGAGACGATGATGTCCACGTTCTTGTAGCCGTACATATCCAGCTCCCAGCGCACCTCGTTGATCAGCTCCCTGAAGTTCCCTCTTCTGGAACCGGGAGTGTCCAGTCTCACGCCTTTGAGATTCTTGACCGACCTGCACGCGTCCAGGGCGGCGGTTCTCTCGTCCGAGAACGTATCGATGAGCATTATGCGCGGAACGTCCGGCTCGATGATCTCGTCAAAGGCCTTGAAAGCG
>JAEEKU010000160.1 GCA_016282555.1 Methanomassiliicoccaceae archaeon | reverse complement strand
TCCGGAAAAAGATGATCTCTCCTGGTCCCCTTTTTTATCCGGACAGACGGCGCCGGATAAACAAGACCATCGGTTTAAAAATCATATTTAATCAATAAAACAGGACGGCAAGACGCGGCCCGTTCCGCCGGCCCGGATGCCGTCTCCGGGTTCAGATCGCCAACTGATATAATACTGTTAAACCATGCGCACCCATGGAAGAAGGCGGAGAGCAGGGAACCTATATCATGGTCGGAACCAAACGCATGAGATGCGGGCATACAACCGGAACCTGCGCCGCGGCAGCCGCGAAAGCATCCGCGATCGCTCTTCTGACCGGATCCTTTCCGGAAAACGTCGAAATTCTCACCCCCAAGGGGATTCTACTGAAACTTCCCGTGGAAGAACCTTTCACCGACGGAAAGACCGCGAAATGCGCGGTGAGGAAAGACGGGGGAGACGATCAGGACGCGACCCACGGAACTTTGATATTCTCGGAAGTCGGCAGAACAGATTCAGGAATAGAGATAGACGGCGGAAAGGGAGTGGGCAGAGTCACCCGCAAGGGCCTGGATCAGCCTCCCGGGAACGCGGCGATCAACAAAACCCCCAGAAGCATGATCCGCGAAGCCCTGGAAGACGTTTCCTTCGCCTACGGATACGCAGGAGGATTCTCGGTTATAGTCTCCGTCCCGGAGGGAGAGGAGATATCCGTCCGCACGTTCAATCCGCGTCTCGGCATCGAGGGCGGAATATCTATTCTGGGAACCAGCGGGATAGTGGAGCCCATGAGCGAGAGGGCTCTGATAGAGTCGATAAAGAAAGAGATGGACGTCCATGCCGCCGCCGGAGAAAAGGTTCTTCTCATCGTTCCCGGCAATTACGGAAAAGAGTTCAGCGACTCCATTCCCGGGATAGACGACGGAATGTGCGTGAAATGCAGCAATTTCATCGGCGAGATGCTGGATCACGCCTGCGAGCTGGAGACAGATATCGTCCTCATATCCAATATCGGCAAGATAGTGAAGGTCGCCGGAGGGATAATGAACACCCACTCCCGCAACGCCGACTGCAGGATGGAGATAATAGCCTCCAACGCGATTCTCGCCGGAGCGGATCTCGAAACCGCCAGGAATATCCTCGGATGCATCTCTACAGACGACGCCCTCGGATTCCTTTCCCCCGCACTCATGGAAAAAACCTCCGGAATCCTGATGGAAAAGATACAGTTCTATATGAACCACAGAACCGGCGGGAAAATCAGAACGGGGGCTGTGATGTTCTCCTCGGTGTACGGGCTCCTCGGAAAGACGGAGAACGCGGATCAGCTTATAAAAGAGGTGACTGGAATATGAAAGCGGCTGTAATAGCGTTCACTTCGAACGGATGCGGAATCGCGCTGAAAGTCAGAGAAGCGCTTTCCGGCGACGACGTCACGGTCCAATGCAAAACTAATCACGATTCGGACGGAATCGAACATATAAACTGCTCCTCCGCGGAATGGACGCGCAGAAGATTCTCCGACAGCGATGCGATCATCTTCATCGGGGCGACCGGCATCGCCGTGAGGCTCATAGCTCCGTACGTAAAATCCAAAGACACGGATCCCGCCGTAGTCTGCATCGACGAGCACGGAAAGTTCACGATTGCCCTGCTCTCCGGCCATATAGGGGGATGCAACAGGCTCGCGGAGAGAATCGCCGCGGGAATAGGCTCGGTCCCGGTTATCACGACCGCCACCGATCTGAACGGCAAGTTCGCCGTGGACGTCTTCGCCACGGATAACAGGCTGCGCATCACGGATCTCCGCAAGGCCCAGGAGACCTCTTCGAGAATACTCAGCGGAAAATTCATAGGCTTCTCGTCCGAATTTCCGGTTTCGGGCGGCCTCCCGGACGGCCTTACGGAAACGGATTCCGGAGAATTCGGCCTGAGAATCTCCTATGACTCCGGAGAGTCCCCGTTCGATACCACGTTCAATCTCGTTCCGGAGGATATCGTTCTGGGGATCGGATGCAGGAGAAACACGGATCCGGAAAAAATGTACCGCTTTATCACCGATCTCCTGAACGGGGACGGAATAGATCCTTGCAGGGTCGGATGCGTAGCCAGCATCGATCTGAAATCCGATGAGAAAGCTATACTGGAACTCGCGTCCCGCCTCCGCTGCCCCGCGGTTTTCTTCACTTCCGAAGAGCTTATGTCCCTCAGCGGGAAATACTCCTCGTCGGAATTCGTCAAATCGGTCACGGCAGTAGACTGCGTATGCGAGAGATCCGCCGTAAAAGCGGGAAACGGGACGCTTATACGCCGCAAAACGGCCCTTGACGGAATGACTGCGGCGATCTGCAAAACAGATTTTAAACTGAGGTTCTGAAATGAAAGATGTTCTTATTTTCTCCGGCACGACCGAAGGCAGGGAAATCGCTAAAATACTGAGCAGGGGAGGAGCTTCCGTCCACGTCAGGGTCGCAACTGACTTCGGAGCCGGAATAATGTCCGGCGACGGGATCGATGACGTTCAGGCGGGCAGCTGCGGCGGCGCGGAGGGCATCGCCCGCGAAATAAAGAATAAAAACTGCTCCGTCGTGGTGGACGCCACCCATCCTTACGCTTCGGTGATTTCGGAGCATATCAGGCAGGCATGCGAACAGACGGGAACCGCACTGGTGAGAATACTCCGCAGCGGTTCTTCCGAATCCGGAATGATCACGGTTCCTTCCGTCCCGGAAGCCGTCGATTTCCTTTCGAAAACCGCGGGAACGATTCTGGTTACCACCGGATCCAAAGAGGCCGGGGAGTATACCAGAATTCCTGATTATAAAGAAAGAGTGGTGATGCGCGTCCTGTCCACTCTCCAGTCGGTGCAGAAGTGCGCCGAACTCGGTTTCGAGGGAAAAAATCTGGTCTGCGCCCAGGGTCCTTTTTCAGAAGAATCCAATATAGCGCTGCTGAGACAGACCGGAGCGGAGTGGCTGGTGACCAAAGACTCCGGGCCGTCCGGAGGCTTCCCCGAGAAACTGTCCGCCGCTGAAAAAACCGGAACTAAGGTCGTGCTCGTAGCGAGGCCTCCGGACAGCGGGCTCTCGTTCGAGGAAGCTGTAAAAAAACTTGAATCTCTACTCGGAATACGGCTGGAGTCCGCGAAAAGGAAGGTAACGCTCATAGGAATAGGCATGGGCACGGACGGAATGACCGTCAGATCGGAAAAAATCCTTGCCGGAGCGGATCTGATCGTCGGCGCGGGAAGAATGCTGAAATCCGCCGGAACAGCCGGAAAAAAGACTCTGCAGGAGTATCGCGCGGATGTCATCTCCGATTACCTCAGGCAGAATCCGGAATACAGGAACGTCGCGGTTCTTCTCTCCGGAGACATAGGATTCTACAGCGGAGCCAAAAAGCTGCTGGAATGCCTCGAGGGGTACGAGATAGATGTGGAATGCGGCATCTCGTCCGCGGCGTACCTGTGCTCGAAGATGGGGATTCCGTGGCAGGATGTTCGTATGATCAGCGCCCACGGGAAGGACTGCAACATTTCCGGAAACGCGAGGATCTCCGCCAGAACGTTCACCCTCCTTTCCGGAAACGAGGGCGTTAAAAGCATGTGCAGAGAGCTGTCCGAATACCTTCCGGAGGTTACTGTTACAATAGGGGAGAATCTCGGATATCCCGAAGAGCGCATCATTACCAGAAAACCGGAGCAGATTCTCAATGAGAGAACAGGGGAGCTCTGCGCCGCGGTGATAACCAACCCGCATCCTCAGACCGAGTGCCCCGTGTGGATTCCCGACGAGGATTTCATAAGAGGGGATGCCCCCATGACCAAGAGCGACGTCAGAGCGCTCTCCGCAGCCAGGCTCCGCCTGAAACCCGATTCGATCGTTTACGATATCGGAGCCGGAACCGGATCCGTTTCCGTTGTGATGGCGCTCTGCTGTCCGGACGGAAAAGTCTACGCCGTCGAGAAGGAGAAGGAAGCCGCCGATCTCATCGAAATCAATAAGAAAAAATTCTGCGCGCCGAACGTGGAGGTCATAAGAGGAACCGCCCCGGAGATACTGAGGGATCTTCCCGCCCCCACTCATGCGTTCATAGGGGGCTCCTCCGGAAATCTCCGGCAGATCGTCGACGCTCTCGTTTCCAAAAACCAGGACGTCCGCATGGTGATCAATTCCGTAACGCTTGAGACTCTGGCGGAAACCATGGACGTCATCAGGGAATCGGATCTTATCGAGGAGGAAACAGTCTGCGTGAACGTCTCCAAAGCCAGAAAGGCCGGGAGGTACCACCTGATGACCGCTCAAAATCCCGTCTACATATCGGCGGTGCGTAAAAGATGACCCTGCCGAGATTTATGATAGCTGCTCCGTCCAGCGGAAGCGGTAAAACGCTGATCACATGCGGGGTGCTTCAGGCTCTGACCAACAGAGGTCTGAAAGTAGCATCGTTCAAATGCGGGCCGGATTACATAGATCCGATGTTCCACAGCCGCATCATCGGTGCCAAATCCAAGAATCTGGATGCGTTTTTCACGGAAGGGGACACCCTCAGATATCTTTTTTCAAGAGGGGCGGAGAAATGCGACATATCTGTGATCGAAGGCGTGATGGGATTCTACGACGGCATTGCGGCGGCGGAAACAGAGGCGAGCTCCCACGAAGTTTCATTAGCGGTCTCCGCCCCGGTTATTCTGGTGATCGACAGCAAGGGAGCGAGCCTTTCCGCCCTCGCGCTGCTGAAGGGATTCCTGGAATTCAGGAAGAACAACATAAAAGGAGTCGTTTTCAACAGGATGTCCGAGAAGGTTTTCCGCAAAATCGCTCCCGAAGCGGAGAAGATGGGCGTCAAAGCGATCGGATGGGTTCCGAACGTCAAAGATCTGGTTCTGGAGAGCAGGCATCTGGGCCTCGTTCTGCCGCATGAGGTCGAGAATCTCAAGGACAAACTGAACAGGCTGGCCGGAATACTCGAAGAAAGCCTGGATCTGGATTCCGTCCTGGAGATAGCGAAAAACGTGCCGGATCTCAGCTATAAGATCCCCGACGTCCCCCGCGTTGGGAAAGTCAGGATAGGCCTGGCCGACGATCGCGCCTTCTGTTTCATCTACGAGGATAATCTGGAGATTCTGGAACGGATGGGGGCCGAAATCGTCCGGTTCTCGCCGCTGGAAGATAAACATCTCCCCGATGTGGACGGAATCATTCTGCCCGGAGGGTATCCCGAATTATATCTCGAAGCTCTGGAGAGCAACGTATCCATGAGATCCGATATACGGAAGAGAATAAGAGATGGAATGCCGTGCCTGGCGGAATGCGGAGGGTTCATGTATCTCCACACGTCGATTACCGAAAACGGAAAGAAGTACATGATGTGCGGCGTGATCGAAGGGAACGTTTCCGACAGCAAAAAGTTAGTCAGATTCGGTTATGCGACGTTCTCCTCGGAAAAGAAGGACTTATGGTCGAAAGGCCACGAGTTCCATTACTGGGAGAGCGAAAACTGCGGGGAGGACTGGGAGGCGTCCAAACCGTCCGGAGTCAGTTACAGATGCATTCACGACGACGGAACCGTGATCGCCGGCTTCCCGCACATGTATTATTACTCCAACCCCGGGTTTCCGGAAGCTTTTCTCAGAAAATGCATAAAACGCAGAGATAATTGATAACATACCGCTTTAAAAAAAACATTTTAAAAATCCCGGATCCGTTTTTTCAGGATCCGGAAGAAAAAAAAAGAGGGCGCTGCCCTCGTTTAAATCACTTTCTCATTCTGAGGAAGTATATCGCTACAAGGATTGCGATAATCACTGCAGCAGCGATTCCTACGTAGAGAAGCGTGTTGTCGCCGGAGGAAGAAGGCTCTTCAACGGTAACGGTACAGGTTGCGGTGTAGCCGCCGTCGTCGGTGGTTACGGTAACGGTGGCGGTTCCCTTGGAAACTCCCTTGACGGTTCCGTCGCTGACGGTGACGATCTTGCTGTCGCTGGTGCTCCAAGACACTTTCTTGTTGGCGGCGTCGGAAGGAGTGACTGTCGCTGTGAGTTTGACGGTGTCTCCGACATTGATGGTGACTTTAGTCTTATCGAGAGAGACTCCGGTGACTTTGACGGGAGACACGACGGTAACGGCGCAGGTCGCGGAGAATTCTCCGTCCTCGGTAGTTACGGTGATCGTCGCGGTTCCCGCAGAGACAGCGGTGACCTTTCCGTCGACGACGATCGCGACTTTGGCATCGCTGGAACTCCAGGCGACGTTCTTGTTGGTGGCGTCGGAAGGAGCTACGGTTGCGGTAAGGGTCGCGGAATCTCCGGCGGTAAGGGTGAGCGAGGATTTGTCGAGAGTCACGCCGGTTACGGGAACGGGCGCGGGTATGACTATGACTTTACAGACCTCGGAGAACGCTCCGTCCTCGGTGGTTACTGCGACTTGGGCGGTTCCCACAGAGACTGCGGTGACCTTTCCGTCGACGACGGTAACGACGTCGGTATTGCTGGAACTCCAGGCGACGTTCTTGTTGGTAGCGTTGGCGGGAAGGACTTCCGCGGTAAGGGTAGCGGTTTCGCCGAGGGTGATTTCGAGCTCGGAGGCGCTGAGGGTGACTCCGGTCACAGGAACATAGACGATGCCTGCGAACGCTCTGGCGAAGTTGCCGAGCATGGTCTCGTACTCTTCCTGGGTGATGCAGTCGGTTCCGGTGTAGTCGGAATCCTGGATAGGATAGTAGCAGTACAGGTCGATCTTGTCGGAGGTGTTGTTGATGACAACCACATCTTTTCCGTAGAGAGCGGCACCGATACACTGGGTGTAACCGTTGTTGTCTTTCTTGTAGTAGGATCCGTAGAGGAAGTAGGCCTTGTCGGCACCGTAAATCTCGGCTCCGGATTCTCTGTAATCTTTCAGGGTCACGAAGTTGGAGGCCATTCCGACTTTGTCGGTCTGGGTGATCGCGGTTCCGCCCTGGGATCCGTTCCTGCTGTTCACGAGAGCGTCGACGAATTTAGCTTCGGCATCCGCGGTGTTCTCGAAGTGGTAGATCTGAATAGTGTAATCCCTTGTCGCTCCGGGATCCTTGGGGTTATCGATCTTCGTCTTGGGGTTTCCGTGAGTCTTGAGCTCTGCGTAATCGAAAGACGCGTTTTCGACTTCGAGCACGCCGAATGCTCCGTCGTAATATTTGAGGAAAGATTCCGCAAACTCTTTGGCTCCGGGTCCGGAGCGGAAAACGGTAACGTCGCAGTCCGCGGTGAATCCGCCGTCCTCGGTCGTAACGGTGATGACAGCGGTTCCGGGCGCCACAGCGGTGACTTTTCCGTCTGCGACAGTAGCGACGGCTGCGTTGCTGGTGCTCCAGGATACGTTCTTGTTGGTAGCGTTGTCAGGAACTACGGTCGCGGTAAGGGTCATGTCGTCCCCTTCAACGAGAGCGATAGCAACTGCGCTGAGAGAGACTCCGGTAACTCTGATTACGGGAGGAACAACGATAACTTTACAGTCAGCCGTGAATCCGCCTTCATCGGTGGTTACGGTGATCGTTGCAGATCCCGCAGATACAGCGGTGACTTTTCCGTTGGAAACAGCAGCGACATTGGCGTTGCTGGTGCTCCAGGATACGTTCTTGTTGGTGGCGTCGGAAGGAGCAACGATCGCGGTGAGGGTCGCGGAATCTCCGGCGGTGAGAATAAGTTCATTCGTGTTGAGGGTGACTCCGGTTACGGGAACAACGGAAGTGACGGTAACGTTACAGTACGCCTTGTATCCGCCGTCCTCGGTGGTTACTGTGATGGTTGCAATTCCGGGCGCCACGGCGGTGACTTTTCCGTTGGAAACGGTTGCAACGGACGAATCGCTGGTGCTCCAGTAAACAGTCTTGTTGTCGGCGTCGGAAGGTATCACGGTCGCGGTGAGCACCGAGGAATATCCGACAGCGAGAGCGAGCGAAGTCTTGCTGATGGTGACGCCGGTTACGTGAACGGGCGCGGGTATGACGGTGACAGCACAGTACGCCTTGTATCCGCCGTCCTCGGTGGTTACTGTGAT
>JAEEKU010000159.1 GCA_016282555.1 Methanomassiliicoccaceae archaeon | reverse complement strand
GACCATTTCAGAAAAACGTACCCGGATCCGTCGGACGCCGACGGAGTTGCGACGCACTTCTGGTCCCCTATGCTCAGAACGTTACCGGATGCCGATATCGCGTCACCGTACTCGGCGAGGAAGACTCTCTTGGAGACGTCCCCGCGGCCCGGCGGCTCAGCAGTCACGGTCACAGTATACTTGTTCCTCGTCGCGTCGAATACGGCTGTTATCGCGACGTCCCCCTCAATCGTCCCCGCGGCCCCCTGCCACCCGAGGAACTCGTAAGTGAACTCGGCGGTAGGAGCGGCAGGCTTCGCGGCGATCACTCTGGTCCCGATGACGATCCTGTCGCCGCTCACGAGAACCTGAGTGCCGTCAGGCACCTGGAAACTCGTTTCGCCCTCCACCGTCCCGTAGCCTGCGGGGAAGGCAGAAATAGTCACCTCGCACATGTCTCCGGCGTCCCGTCCGCCTCCTCCGTCCCAGTCGATGGTTAGTGCAACCACGGCTACGGCACAGGCCAGCACCGCCAGCGCAAGTATCGCGGCAGAGATCCTCCTGCGGGGAATGCCGGAGGAAGATCCTCCGCCGGACTTCGGCAGGGCCGACTGTGATGACATACCGGGACGTATGACCCCGGCGGAAGATAAACAATTCGAGCCGGGAGTCCGGAAGATCCGTACATTGTGCCAGCCGGAAGACAAACAAGGCTAGAATACGAATACGTGAGAATGGTGTTTAAAAATTCCTTCACCATGTTTTGGTTGATCACGAGGCCCCCGGTTCAGATCCGTGCGGCGGCGCCATCTCTTATAATTATTGATAAAATCCGGAAAGCATCGTTTTGTTCCCGGCCGTTATCCCGCAGTATCCTGCGCATGCGTCCGGCATATGCGAATCGGATGTATCAGCCTGCAGTTCCGGATGCATTTTTTATATTTGCAAGTTGATTCCATATACGATAAATATGGGAAAATTCAAAATCAAGAAAGCCAAGAACGAAGAGTTCATGTTCAACCTCCTCGCCTCCAACGGCCAGGTCATATGCTCTTCCCAGATGTACAAGGCGCTGCCCAGCGCCAAGAACGGAATCGAATCCGTGAAAAAGAACTGCTGCTCCGCGGTAGAGGACCAGACGGTCGAGGGATTCGAGAAACTCAAAAACCCCAAATACGAACTCTACACGGACAACGCCGGCGAATTCAGATTCAGGCTGAAAGCCGGAAACGGGGAGATCATCGCCGTCAGCGAAGGATACAAATCCAAAGCCGGCGCCCTCAACGGAATCGACTCCATCCAGAGAAACGCTCCCGACGCGGAAGTTGTCGAAGAGCTGGAGTGAAGCTTCAGGGGCTTCCGCCCCGCCAAACCTCTTAACTGCTTTTTATCCGATCTTGTTTACGCGGCTCATCATAAACCGGGCTTATATGAAATCCGGAATCTCCGCCGGGCAAAAATTGAAAAATTAAAGGGGAGGACCGGTTCCGGAGAACCGATCCTCATTGGAAAAATCAGGACAGGAAGTAACCGAATTCGCCTGTGGCTACGACCGTTCCCTTTTCGGGGTCTTCCTGCTCCCCTTCCTTCTCGGACTTCTTCTTTACGGTGATCCTGAAGACTCCGGAGGGGGCGGTTCCGGCGTAGGTTCCGGTAAGCACTCCGGTCTCGGATAAGGAGAGTCCCTCGGGGAGATCGGTTCCTTCGAACCAGTAGCCCATGCGCATGTACGAGTCCTTTCCTATGCAGAGGTAAGCGTACGCGGGAGCTATTTCCTCGTCTTTCCTGATGATTACGACCTGACGGGTCTTTCCGCCCATATCCTGGGACAGGAGCGGGATGTAAGAGGTCTCGGACGAGGAGAGGAACACTTCCTTCTTCTTCCTGAGAAGCAGGAGCAGAAGCAGCAGGATGATGAGAGCGGCTGCGGCAATCGCGGCTATTATCCACCAGGGGAAACTGTCCTCGTCCACCTGTGTGGCGTAGGCGAAGATGTAGACGTCGCCGGTAAGGTTGTCTATGCTGATCGTCCTTCCGGAAAGAACGTTTCCGGTCACGTTGGTGCCGCCCATCCAGACGGAAGCGTCGATGCTGTTGTACTGGGAGCCCGCGGGAAGAGAGAGCCTCAGGAAGAGAGAACCCTTCGCGGGGCTGGTGTAATCCGTGATGTTAACTCCGTGGAGATCGTCATGGATGTAATACATCCTCTCGGCCCCGGTGAGAACCACTAAGGAATCGACTTGCACTCCGGAGAGGGCGAAACTGTATCCTCCCGAGACCGCCGTTTTGGTGAGAACGCGGCTGTCCGTCAGACAGGTGGAGACAGCCGAGGATAAGTCGTAAGCGTAGTTTTTGAAGACTGTGACCTTGTAGGAGAACTCGGTTCCTTTGGGTATCACAAGCCCGTCGTACGTGAAGTTAAGGCCTTCGACGGGTCTGAGATCGATCTTAACCATCTCCCATCCGGGATAGGAGCCAGGATCCTCGGTCCATTTCGCGTAAAGGCGGGTGATTCTGGATTCGTCGAAGATCTTGTAGGTCATCTTGGTGTATTTCACGGTGCAGGCGGGGTCCTCGTACCAGCCGCCGAATTTATATCCGGGCCTTATGGGATCCGTTTTCGGAGGATCCACGAGATACTCGGAACCGTAGTGGTAGCACCTGTCCGCCGTCACGGGAGCGTGCATGTAGATGGCATCGGTTCCGTCGTTGTACATGAACTGAACGTATCTGACGTAAGATGAGGGATTGATGATAACGGTGAGATCCTCGCTCAGAGGAACACCGCTCACAGTCGCCAGTTCCCTGACGTAGTATGTTATCATGCTGTCGTCCGCGCAGATTTCGAACGGAACGTTGAATCTGAGAATGACTTCCTTCACGGAATCGATGGTGTCGAGATCCGACTGGACTCTGGAATATTTCCATTCGATAGAGGAATATTTCGCGGGATCGTAGTTGAAATCCTTGATTTCGATGTTGCGTCCGTAGCAGATCCATATGTTGGAATCTTCGAGATTCACAACATCCGCCGCGGAACTGCTGTCCGAAACCGGAGTAACCGGAACGAGCATGACGATCGCTGCGAAAACAGCGAACGCCACTGCGGAAATTTTATTCATAAAGGAGTAAAGAAAAGTAAATATAAAAAAGGTGAGAAAAGGCCGGAGCCTTTTCTCGTTTCAGTTCAGATTCAGATAGCCGTTACGACAGGCTGAAGTCCGGAGTGGACAACGGGTCCGACGACCAGGATGTGGGTGACCGCAGTGGCATCCGGCTCGGTCTCACCCGCAGGAATTCTGTCAATCGTAACCTGTACGATACCGGTTATACCCTCAAGAGAGACACCTTCATCCTCATCCGATACTCCGATAACGACAGAGGTATCCTCCCCAGAAGCGATTAACGTTTTCCCTTCTTCCGTGGTCAGATACACCTTGTAGGTATAATCATTATCTCCGGCAGGCCAGGCAATAGTAATCTCGTCACCATCGTCATCGATGTTGTTCATAACCTTGTACGAGGGCTCGGAGCTGGGCTTCACGTCGTCACCGATCTGATACTCAAACTCATCGTCGCCGGCGACAACCTTCCAGACGTACGTTGCAGTCAGAACCTCTCCGGGGTTCTCCTTATGGACAGCGAACACCTGGAATTCGTTCTCCTCATTTGCAGAAACGGTAACGGCGACCTTACCGGTAATTTCTCCGTTGACCTTCATCGCGATACCGGCAGGAAGGCCTTCAGCGTAGAAGTCGAAGTCATCGGAGTCGAATACCTCAGTTTCAAGAAGGGTCACATATGCGTACACTTTGTCGAGTTCGGTATCCTTCGGGACATTGAGGACGTAGTAGTTCTCCTCCTCTATGGATGTCTCAGTGTACGGGGTAAGAACGTCACTCTCAGTTACTGCATCCTGATCGGGCTTCTCAGAAAGAACGACTGCAGCCTCGGCTTTTTCATCAACGACAGATATGTGGAGTCCGTAGTAGTAATAGGAAGAGTACTCTCCGAAGTTTTCTCCGTAGTTTCCGAGCACAGTGACCCTGAAGAGGAAGTACGTGGGAGCCATAGTCTTATCGGCAGCAGCATCCACAGTCAGATCGAAGACGCCGCGTATAGCATCGCCGGTATCGGCATCCTCCCTCTGTTCGAGGCTGAACGAGATTGCCGCGTTGCCCTCGCCCTCGGGATAGGCGCTCACATAACCATCGGCAGGTTCACCGGCATCTGAGTAAATAAGGTTGAAATCGGTGAATTCATCATCGGTTCCGTAGACATCAGTGGAAAAGGCCCATTCGATAGTGATCGTCTGATCGTCATCGCCTGCGCCGAAAGCGATCTGGTTGAAGTCCATTTCGAGGTTCTTGCTCTCTTCAGGCACCATCTGGTACTCCAGGGCAACGTTCCCCATGAGCATCCAGGGAGATGTCTCTTTTCCGTCGCCCTCTCCTTCCGCGCCGGGAACGGAGACAGCGGCGACCCATGCTACCATTACCATAACGGCAGACACGAGCAGTGCGAGAATTTTGTTATTCATATTCAATTCCCCTTTTTTTATCTCTCGAGAACACCGTCTCGATAGCGTTTTGAATGATAATCGTACCCTTACTTAAACTTTAACCTTTAAAGGACGAACCCCTGCGTTTGTAATTTAAAAACGAAAAAAATTCCATTTAAACCGTCAATGCTGACCGAAAAACTGTCCAACAGACAAATGATAATCCTGAAATCTGGCTGTTTAAAATGAAAAGTTTATATATAAGTGGTTGTCACAACCACAAAATCCGGCATCATTACAGATTATTCCGCAACGGACAGATATTCTATAAATACTGCATTTCCGGAAACCGCTGGTTCCGGTACGGAAGCCGGGTTCCCCGAACCCCTCGGCTTCCGTTTTTCCCAGCGCGGGAGGCCGCCCTCTTCGCAAGAACCGCAACTATGAACGCCGCCGCTATCACCAGCACCACGGTCGCCCCCGGCGGGGTGTCCATATACAAAGACAGAAACAGCCCCGCAACCGACAGGAACAGCGCGTAGACGGTCCCGAGAGCCATCGTGCCCTTCATCCCGTGGGAGAACATGTTTCCCATAGCCGCCGGAATGGTCATAAGAGCCATGATCATCACGATTCCCACCACGTTCGCCACCATAACGCAGGTGACCGCGATCAGAATGTGAAGGATGAGATCGAGAACGGTCACGTTTATCCCGGAGATGCGCGCGAAATTCGCGTCGAACGTCATAATCCTCAGATCGCGGAAGAAGAACGCGGTCACGGCCAGAACGGCTGCGGTTATGACAGCCATCGCCGCCAGTTTTCCGGAGTCTATAAGCAGCATGTTTCCGAACAGAATCGACTCGTAGGACGACGGCACGATCACGCTTCTGTCCGTGTAGCACATGAACACGACTCCCGCCGCCATTCCCGCCGCCCACAGCGCTCCGATCACGGTATCCTCCCTCAGCTCTCCGTTTCTCCTGCATACAGCCATTATTACCGCGGCGGCTATTCCGAACAGCAGGGCGCCGGCCATCGGCGTCATCCAGGATACCGCCAGCACCGACATCGCGAAGTACGCGAACCCGACCCCTCCGAACGTGGTGTGGGCTATGCCTCCGGTGACCGCGACCATGCGGTTTACCACCACGTAAGTCCCGATCACCCCGCACAGAACGCAGGCGAGCGCCGTGGCGAGGAACATGTTCTGGATCAGCGGGATCTCCAGCATATCGATTATATCAGTCAAAGCAGGCCGCCTCCGCATTCCATGGCGTGAATGTCCCCGCGGCTCACTTCCCGTACCGTGCGGTTCACGCGGATTATCCTGTCTGCCCTGTCCTCTATCCCCTCCAGATCGTGGGTTATCATCATAACTGTCATCCCCTCCGACAGCACCTCCGACAGAATAGAGCAGACTCCCGCTCTCATCTCCGGATCCAGGCTGGCGGTCGGCTCGTCGAGCATCAGCATCTCCGGCTCCGAAGCGAGAGCTCTGGCGATGAACGCGCGCTGGAGCTGGCCTCCGGACAGATCGCCTATCCTCTGATCCCTGAATTCCGTGACTCCGGTGCGCTCCATCGCCCTCTCGGCCGACTCCCTGAGATCCCGGCCGGAGGGAAGGATCCCCTGCCTCGGCCTCAGGCCCATCATCACCACGTCCTCCGCGGACGCCGGATACTTCCTGTCGAAGGTCCCGGACTGGGGAACGTATCCTATTTTCCTGCACCCTTTGGACGGGGGCCCGCCCATGACCTCGATGGTTCCCGCAGAGGGCTCTATCAGACCAAGTATCGTGCGGAAGAGAGTCGTCTTCCCTCCGCCGTTGGGCCCGACCACGGCCATGAAATCTCCCTTATGAAGCTCCAGATTCACGTCCCTCAGAACCTGGACGCGGCCGTAGCCTGAGCTCACGCCGGACATAGATACGAGCGTATTTTCTTCCATATTATGCCTCCAGATCGGATCTGAGGAACGACAGGAACTCCGCCGCCGACTTCAGCATATCTTCTGCCGTCGGATTCACCACGTGAACCGTTAATCCGGCCTCCTCCAAAGCTTTGCGCCCCTCGTAGCCCTCGTCGGTCACCGAAACGTAGATCGCAGAGCATCCCTCGTCTCTGGCCATGGCGGCCGCCTCCGCCGGAGTGACTTCGCCGTCCTCCTCCGCGGATTCCATGTGGAAATCGGCTCCGAATCTCTCCGCGTACTGCTCCAGCAGATACTGCCAGGCGGGATGCCAGACCATTACGTGGACGTGCCCGGGGCCGGCGGCTTCCGCGACCGATTCCATCAGAGAATCGACGGCGTCCGCCCTCTTGCTGAAATCAGAAAGATTCTTTTCGTAGAAGGATGCCCTGTGAGGATTCAGCGCGGAGAGCTCATCGGCTATAAGTTTCGCGGTTTTTCTCAGAATATCGGGAGAAGTCCAGATGTGGGCGTCGTGCGCCCCCTCGTGCTCCTCGTCCTCGTGATCTCCTTCCTCGTGATCGTGGTGATGCATGTTCGGAAGCGGATCGTAGGAGATGCCGTCTCCTATGCTGACGATCTTCACGCCGGACGGGATGCTTCCCGATACGGAGTCCAGAAACGCAGTCTCCCATTCCACCCCGGTTCCGATTTTGAAGTATATCTTCGATTTGTAGAGATCGGAGACGTTGCTCGGAAGGGGGTACGTATCATGGGGGCGGAAGCCGGATCCCGTCATGGAGACCACTTTGTAATCGTCTCCGGCGATATCCTCGACCAGAGTTTTCTCCCAGCTCATGGTCACCGTTATGGTATCT
>JAEEKU010000158.1 GCA_016282555.1 Methanomassiliicoccaceae archaeon | reverse complement strand
TCTGACCATGCATCCGGGCATCACGTCTACGCCTTCGCCGCTCCACCTGGGGACCAGATCCGCGACGGCCTGCGCCGGAACCGAATAACTCGTTTCCGCGAAAGCATCGGACAGGCGGATCCCTTTCTTTACGCAGATGAGATCCTGCATGACTCTGAACGGATCCGTTTTTCTGCATATCCTCGAACAGTTCCCGCAGCCGATGCATTGCAATACCAGATCGTCATCGCCGGACATCACCGCCGCGGGATCGCATCCTCCGTGCCTGAGCGAAGGGCACACCGACGAACATCTGCCGCACATAACGCACTTGCTGCGGAGCCTTTCGACCTCTTCCATGATGCGATCCATACGGCTGAAACGGCCGGGATCGTATTTATTCTTAGCCGGGGGCCCCGGAAGGGTGATCCGGCATGCGAAAAATATATTAATAAGAAACAAATGCGAAGTTTGTTGCTCATGTGGTGTAGCGGCCAATCATGAAGCCCTCTCGAGGCTTCAACACGGGTTCGAATCCCGTCGTGAGCACTCACTTCTTCTCATCAATACTTATGAAAAGACGGTTTGCTCATCGTTTATCCGGCCAGCGGTTGCGGGCTTCTCCGGTTTAGTATAAATCCTGCGGGGCGCTCCGGCATTCATGAGACTGGTTTTCATCATGGAAGGGCTGGAATGCCGGGAATGCGCCGACAAAATCGAAGCGCACATCCAGAGAACGGCGGGAGTCGAGGCGGCCTGTCTGATGTTCGAGGCGCATAAATTCGTGATCGAGTGCGGAGACGGCGATGCGGAGAGGGTGGCGGCGGAAGTGGAGCGCAGCACGGCCAAAGCCCAGGGGAGCGCCAGGGCCGTGCGGGCGAGGCGATCAGAACTCGTCCGGGCGTATCGGAGGAAGGCGCTTGTGCTCCATGGATTCCACCTGTCTGCGGATTTCCGATACGGTCTCCTTCGGGATTCCGGTGTCGGCGGCGATCTGCACATCTGTGAAATCCTGCTCCATCGAATACAGGATGCGATCGAGATCGGCGTATTTTATTCCCATGTCCGATTCGTCAGTCTGCCCCTCCCAGAGTCCGGCGGACGGGGGTTTGGCTATTATGTGATCGGGTATTCCGATCATTTTCGCGATCTGCCTGACCTCGGTCTTGTACATGTTGGCGAGAGGAGTGACGTCGCAGGCTCCGTCTCCGAATTTGGTGAAGTAACCCATCATTATCTCGCTCTGATTGGAGGTTCCCATGACCAGGCTGTTCCTTTTCTTGGCGAGGTTGTAGAGAACGATCATTCTGCATCTGGCGGAGATGTTTCCGCGCTCCAGGGGAGTCTCCTTTCCGGTCAGCAGCACGGCGGCGAGAGCGTCCACGGCCGGCTGGATATCGATCACCTTGTACTCCGTTCCCAGAGAATCGCAGAACTCCGAAGTGGTCTTGTAGTCTTCCGCGGGAGTGACGCGGGACGGCATGAATATGTTGAGAACTTTATCCGCTCCGATGGCGTCCACGCACAGTTTCGTAACGACCGCCGAATCTATGCCGCCGCTGATTCCAATCACTACTCCGCTGCATCCCGTTTTCCCGACTGTCTCTCTGATAAACCCGAGAAGATTCTGGATGTCTTCGGACGTTATATTCGGTATGGTAACTCCCGTCATCGGGGCGTAATCGGAATACACTCTTATAAGGTAATGCAGAGGCGGGACGAGGCATACGCTTCGCGTCATTATATTCCGATACCCCGGTGAGGGGTACCGGAGTCAATAACCGGTTTTGGCTGCCCGGTGTCCGGGTCCCGGCGGGTCCGCGTTCATTAATGAAAAACGCTTGTTTGAAGTATATCCGGGTATGCGAGGCCGTAATTACCGGTCATAAACAGTACTGCGGCGTCCGGTTTCTACCATAAGCATGACCAGCACGTCATCACGGATCTCGGCTAATATTCTGTAATCTCCCGCTCTGTATCTCACGATCCCTTGTACTGGCCGGTCAGCGCATTGCCTGTTCTGCGAGGGTTATCGCAACCGGCAGGATTCTTTTCGATCCAATTGTAGATCCTGAGTGCCTCCATCGGATCCCTTTTCTTCATTTCTAACAGTGATTTCTTCGCATCATCACTGTATTCGACGCGACAGCTCAAAAGAATCCCAATTCCTTTCCTACATCCTCATGTGTATAAGTGGCAGGGTTCTGTTCGAATCTTTCTTTCGCTTTTTTGAAGGCCTGCATGTCCATTTCGTCTTCAATCATTTCCATGGTTGCCTTCCTGATGACTTCGGATATTTTCATTCTGTGCAGCAATGCGTACTGCTCTATGGCCGCCTGTTCATCCTCGGAGAATCTGATTGAGTAGACCATATTTTATGCGTGACGGCTGTAACGCTTATAGACTATTCGAAGCGGGCAATGTCGGGTTTAAACGGACATTCCTGATGTTCCGTCCGGAAAACGGCGCAGAAGGGAATTACATACCAGCTGGTTACCGGCGCCTTCCCCTGTGCGTTCTCATGTGCTCCGCGAGGGAGCGGATGTTGTCCCTGTCTATAGCATCTCTCTCCAGGGAATCCATCCCGTATCTTTTTCTGATAAGTTCCAGCCTTTCTTCTACGGTTCCGTCCTGCTCCTCGACGCCCATTAGAGCGTCCAGCGTGGTCTGCCCGGGGTTCTTTTTTACGAGATTGTAAACGTACACCCCCATGCGCCTCACGGGACGGAAGGGAACCCCGTCGAAGACGGACATGGCCGCTTCATGCAGCTCCGGCGGGCTTCCGCACATCTTCACCGTCCTGTTGGATCCGAACCGGGATCTGTCGCCGTAGGCTCCCGCGACTCCCACTCCGCTGCCCAGCTTTCCGTACTTTTTCAGGACGTTCCCTATGTCGACGCATATCAGAAACGTCACGTCGGAGAGAAGCCAGTAGTCGTCTATGTCCTTAAGAAACGTCAGGCTTCTGCTGATCGATCTGGCGTCTTCAGGGCTGCGGGGCGTGACGGCTCTTTCGTCGATTCCGTCGGCCAGATCGATGATCCTTTTCGCCTGGGATCCGAGGATGCGGGTGACCTCCGCTCTGTTCTCGCGGACGTCTCTGACAGTCCTGATTCCGGCGGAGAGGAGCTTCTCCGACGTCTTGGGGCCGATGGAGTTGATCTCGCCGATGCCGCGGTCCTCCATGAGTTTCACGAACTCTTCCGGCGAGAGGATCTCGAAGTACCCGTCCGGCTTCATCTCCTC
>JAEEKU010000157.1 GCA_016282555.1 Methanomassiliicoccaceae archaeon | reverse complement strand
CGCGAATGCGCCGGAATATGCCCGAAGGAGGTATTCGAGGTCGAGGACGGGCGTCTCAAGGTCGTCAGGGAATCGGAATGCAGCCTGTGCAAGGCCTGCATCGAGCACATCAAGGACGGGCAGGGCATAACCGTAACCGGCGATGACACCTGCTTCCTGTTCAAATTCGAGACGGACGGATCGTATACCGCGCAGCAGGCTCTCGACGAAGCGGTTAAAATCCTGAGAAGAGAGGCCGAGGAATTCGAAAACCAGATCGAAAACATCGGTCCGGAGTCGGATCTCGAACCCGCGCCTGCGCCCGCCGAAGAAGAAATTTCCGGCGAGACCGGCACTCCCGAATGAAACTCATTTCCGGGCTGTCCGCATGCGGCTCCCCGGATTTTTATGGCAATTATCAGAGTTAATAATCAATTAAATTGCCGTTATTATATCCAATTTCCACATCTGTTAAAATGTTGAATGTACTATTGTGTTCTATGTGTCGCAACGGTGTCTTTCGCAGGACAGGATCATCCGCCCGCATTCCGTATTCCGAGCTGGACATTCTCGAGCGGAAGCATTCTCTCAAGGTTCTGATGGTTCTCCGCAGCTGCGGGCCGGTCAACAAAAGCGAACTGACGGAGTCCATAACCTCCGGCGCGGGATCGGTGCAGGTCCGCATCGACGATCTGAAGAGCTCCGGGCTGGTGGAAGTGCGCGAAGAGACCGTCCGTCCCTTCAGAAAGATGGTTTCCCTTACGGAAAAAGGGAGAGCTGTCGCAGATCTGGTCGCAGAGATCTACGGCGAGCTGTCATCCTGATTTCAGAAGAAGTCGGACAGTTTGCATTTTTTGACTTTATCGTTGTTGAACACCGAATCCATACTCATCTCGAGCAGATCTATGCGCTCGCGGGTGTAAGTATCCAGGCCGTATTTGCTGCTGATGGCTTTGGAAACTTCAAGATACTTTTTGACGCTGGCTTCGTGCACCGTGAGATTGAGCTCGTTTCCGCATGTGACGCATTTTCCGGACAGGGGTATCCTTCTGTATTTGGATCCGCACTTGGTGCATCTGACCGTCTGCGTGGAAAACGATCTCAGGTTTCCGATCATATCCGGGAGGAAATGCTTGTTCAGGACCCTCCTGGCTACGTCTATCTCGTCGACCGCCCTTATCTTCTTGCCCAGAGATAGCTGCGCGTCCATCTTGTCCATCATAGTTTCCAGAACGGTATAGGCGGAGAATTTCGGGCCGCAGGAAATGTCATTGGTATCGTGGGTGAATCCGATGTGCTCGTACTGGGCGGGAGTCCCGATCCTTCCGGCGATCAGATCCATCTTCTTCTCGATTTCCTTGGGGTCTCTCATTTCCATGGCGGCGCGGTAAAGTTCCAGGGGGTATTCCCTCAGGCAGTCCACGTTATGCGCCTCCTTGTCGATCTCGTTGGGATTCAGCATCGTGGTGAGAACCAGAGGCGCGTCCATCAGCCCTCCGCGTCTGTCGGGAAGGAACGTCCTGGAGAAGTTCAGGAGACCGTCCAGCGCGAGAATGACGCAGTCCTCGTCCCCGTCGCAGTTTCTCCTCTTGGCGGCGTGGAAGAACGGGTGGCCGTAGCATCCGCGGAGATCCGCGTATCCGATTATGCGGCAGAGGATGCATCCAGAGGTGTGTGGAGCCAGACCGAACGCCATGTGCCCTATGAGATCGCTTTTGCTGCTGACGTTGTAATAGCGGTCCATATGGTAGAGCTTCTCCAGCTCGTCGTCGATGTACCGGGCGACCTTCACCAGATAATCGCCGCAGTCGGCCGACGGGACGATGTCCTGGACCTTCAGTTCGCAAAGCTGCTCCGGATCGGCGAGCGGATCCCCGTTCCAGTCATGAGTATATCCCAGCTCGTGAGCTTTCTCGATACTCAGCCCTATTTCTCTGGGCCTGAAGTGCGTAAGGGGGATATCGGTCATGTCGAAGCGGATAGTCCCGTCTTTGAACGCGGAAACGTTGTTTTTGCGCCTCAGAATTCCTTTTTCCAGGGCTTCCGTGGTTTTCGTCTTCGATATCAGGGAATCGAGGCATTTAAGCTCCGCGGGAGGCTTCTCTCCGAGATACTCGCACGCTGCTCTGAACTCCGACTCCAGATCGATATCCATCTCGGCCGGCCCCTTTCCGCCGAAACTGTTCTGCACGGGAACATAAACGGTATGGGCGCCGCAGTTTCTGCACCAGTTGCGGAAAGTCGCCTCCTTGCATTCCGGGCACACTCTGTTCGCGACCTCGGTGCGTATTATGCCCCTTCCGGTCTTGGAGGACGATTTGGCGGCCGCGATGGCGGACACGATCTCCCTTCCCGCGCCGGCGTCCTTTCCCGCCGGAAACAGAGAGAGCAGTTTGGGAGTGAGCTCCCTCTCCTTCGCCTTCTCCGGACGCGCCATGCGGGTTCCTATGCGCGTGGAAGCCCTCGGGCGCACCTCGTATCCTGCCGCGCGGCTTACGGCTTCCAGAACCGTCTCTCCCTCGAGGGGACACTTTGACGACAAGGTTCCGTCATGAGAGATGCCGAGGCAGTCCAGAACCGGTTCGGAGTATTTCTCGTCGATGAAAACCGTTCCGGAGCGGACGGTGTGGAGGGCGCAGAGATCCTCCAGCATGCGCTTCTGAACAGGATCTGCCGGCATAGACAGTATCCCGTTCTCGAATTTTCCGTTCTCCGTGATATAATCTTTCAGCGACCTGATCCTGTCCAGAGGCCAGTCCGACCAGAAGAGGTTGAATTTCGGATGGAGCGGAACGCCGAGGCTGAAACTCATCTCTTTCGCTCTTTCGTAGGTCGGATCCTCCCAGTCATCCGGAAGATCTCCCTTCTCCCTCAGTTCCAGCTTGTGCCATTCGATCGGGTATCCGCAGGGTACGAGCGTGTGGTTGTTCTCGCAGAATTCCCCGAACGGAACGAGTATTTCCCCGTTGTCGACTATTTCGGAGACTCTGTTTCTGACCGCGAGAACCTCCTCCTTCGTGCCGCAGTATACCAGATCTCCGTTGTCCAGAAGGAGAACCGGGCCCTCCAGCCGGTCGCAGGGAGTGACAACGCAGGCTTTTCCCGGCCTTTCGATTTTGATCTGGGTTCCCAGAGCCATGAACTCGTCCATGGCGTACATGCTGCCGGTGTTGAACGCCAGAGACGCGAGTCCGGACGTTCTTGCCCTCCCGTATCTCAGCCTGAATCCCCCGACGCGGCAGGGGTGGCCGAATATCGGGCGCCCGGCGACTATGTCCTTGAGGTATTTCTCCAGAGGCTGGACTGTTTTTTTGGAGTCGGAGCTCCCGGACGTGTCCACGGTTTTGTGGGCGTCGAGGAACTGCCCTATGAAATCCCATCCCTGCAGCCCTATTTTGTCTACGTGCTTTTTGAGTTTGGCCGCTTTCTGGCACATTCCCTCCGCGATGACCAGGCAGGCTCCTCCCCTGACGCGGTTGGTGTCTATTCTGGGAAGATCCCTGAATCCGGATATCTCGACGTCCTCCGTTCCCTCGCCGTCCACGCACACCGGGCAGTTTCTCACGATGAGATCTATCTCCTCCGACGTAGGCGTGTACTGGAGGTTCTGGGCCTGCTTGTACAGAGGTATCTCCTCGTCGAATCTTCCGATCTCCTGCTCTGTGGGGATGTACCTTCCGATTCCCAGCTCCGTTCTGACGACGTCCGCTATGAGAACGCTCATCGCCTGTCCGGTTCCTCCCGCGGCGCGTATAGGTCCGGCGAAGACCAGATCCACGTAGTCGGTGCCGTCGCTGTTCTTTCTGATTCTGGTGCAGGCGATCCCCTCCAGAGGAGCCACGAGGATTCCCTCGGTGAGGACGGCGAGCCCGACGCGCGTGGCGCGGTCCAGAGCCTCCTCCATGCTGGCCGCCGGTTTTTTCGCTATCTTCTTGGCGACCATCAGGGCCACGAGCTCGCGGTTCTTGTATTCCTCGGTAAGCGCCCTTATGTCTTCGGCGACTCCCTCGACCCCGTATTCGTACAGGAGCTTTTCCACGCGGGACGCGAGATCCGACGCCTGGGGAACTTCTACGAAGGTTTCCGGATCGAATCCTTTGCTTCTCGCCGTCTCCGCTATGCTGTAGCACTCGTCCTTTGCTCTGAGGAGGGCGGAGAAGTACTCCTCCATCTCCGGGCTCACTGCGGAATTTTCCTGCATCGTTCCACTTCTTCGGATTCGACGGCTTTTCTGCGGAAGATCTCTCTCATCTCCTTCATTATCAATTCCGTCAGGACGTCCATGTTCTCTCCGGTCTGAGCGGAGAAGCATATCCTTTCGCCGCCCGTTTTGAAGATGTCCGATTTGCTTTCGGCCACTATTATCGGGACGTCGGTGAAGTTGCCGCGGATGCCGGAAAGGAGTTTTTCCTGAAGCTCCAGCGGGAATCCGCAGGTTTCCGAGGGATCTATCACGAAGATCATGAGATCCGTGAGATACCTGAGGGCAAGAACCGCCTGCTTCTCGATGTCGTTCCTCTCTTCGAAAGTCCTGTCCAGAAGTCCCGGGGTGTCTATGATCTGGTACTTTCTCCACTCGTCGGCGATATGCCCGACGATCACTCCTTTGGTCGTGAAGGGGTACGGAGCGATCTCGGGCTCCGCGGTGGACATCACCGTAACCAGATTGCTCTTTCCGACGTTCGGGAATCCCGCGACCACCGCGGTCGGGAGTTTAGGATCCACCGCGGGAAGCTTTCTGAATTTGTTCTTCGCGTCCTGAAGGAACAGGAGATCGTCGGATATGCGCTTCACGTAGGAGTTCAGCCTTCCGTAGAATCCCCTGCGGAGGGATTCGATTATTTCCGGATCTTTGGTTTTTCTGATGTCTTTGAGGGCGTCGTTTTTGAGCTTTTCCGTTCTGGACGCGCACCAGTTCACCGCGCCCAGCGCCTTCTTGTAGCGGTCCACGCCGATCACTATGTCGATCAGCTGGGGGAAGAAATCGTCCTCCTTGTCTATTCTCGGGAATTTTTTGATGTATCCGCCGAGGGTGCTGGTTACGATATCTCCCGATGCGGTTACCTTCGCCAGAGCGGTTTTTTTGCGCGAATCTAACGCGTTAGTGCCGTTTTTGCAGATCTTGGATGCCCTGTGGAAGGCCTTTTCCATAAGCTCTTCGTACGACAGCACTGTGGGTATCTTGTAATCTATTCCGGCCATACTGTCTCCCATCGTTTATGACAATTAAATTCTTTGCAGACCTCGCCAGACGACGGATATCTTCAGAAGCCACAGATCCCTTTCCATATCCGGATCCGCGCTCAGTCCTCCCGGCAGCCCGCCCAGGGGGCATCCGCGCAGGCGCACCCCGCATACGGTTTCCGGTCTTCCCGTATCTTCCCCGAACAGCCCGGATATGGATGCCAGGTTCGTGCGGAATACCGCTTCGCATCTGATATCCGGATAGTCGAGGGAGCGTCCGAGTATTTTCGGGAATCCGATTTCCGTTCCGGCGCTGATCTCCAGATCTATGTCCTCCATGAACGCTTTCCCGATGGAGATGGCATAGGGATCGTCTATTCCCAGAAGGACGCTTTCCAGTTTCCCGGCTATATATTTCATGCAGTCTTCGGCCAGCTGCGAATCGGTGCGCAGGGCTATCCTGAATCCTCCCGATACGGACGACGAGAGATCGGTTATCTCTACGGATACGTAGAGGGAGGCTTCGGCTATGCATCCGCTTATTTTGCTGATCGTCCCGTCGATCGCGTGGAATACCAGCCTCTCGGTGAATTTTTTCAGGGAGTCCATATCCGTTATTTCCCCGATGTCTCCGAAGGCCTCGGTTATCGCGTCCCATGCGATATCCTTCAGATCCCCCGGGGATATGACCGCATGCATCTGGCTCCCGTTGCTGGTGCCCGGGGTGCCCTCTGAGAGGACCCACTTCGTCGCGCCGTCGAATTCCCTGTGCCAGGTGAAGCCGGAGTCCTTGTCGTCCCTGACGGTCGGGGTTTTGTCGACGGCGTTTCCGTCAGGATCCTTGAGCGTGACGGCCTCTCCGGAGCGCGTATACTTGCCGGAGGAGTTCACCATGACGAAATCCGGTT
>JAEEKU010000156.1 GCA_016282555.1 Methanomassiliicoccaceae archaeon | reverse complement strand
GATTTCTCCGAAGTGAAAAAATTCGAAAAAAACGAAAAAGAGCTGAACTTCCTCAAAAAACGCATTACCAAATTTTTAGTCAAACTTTCGAACATCCAGCTGAACGACAAGGATAACGCGTACGTCTCCTCCGCCTTCCGCACGGTGACGGATCTTGAGCGCGTGGGCGATTATTCCGAGAACATAGTCGAATACGCCATGAAGCTGGAATCGTCCGGAGGAGCGTTCTCCGGCGAGGCCAGAAAGGAAATAGACGACCTCAGAAGTCTCATCGAGGAGCTCTATGAAAAGATAATGGAAGCCTACGTCAACGTCGACAGGGAGGCTCTCGGCGAAGCGATGATCATCGAAGACAAAATCGACGATTTCACCGCGAAGATGGCCGATGAGCACATCCGCAGGCTGAACAGCGGAGTCTGCCATCCGGACGCGGGCGCGGAATACCTCTCCCTGGCATCCGACGCGGAGAGAATAGCCGATCATTTCGTGAACGTAGGGAAGGCAATAAAGGACTATTCCAGAAAGCAGAAAAGACCGGCTACGGCGAATGTCGAATCCTGACTACGTTTATCTTTTATAGATAAAACCTTATGGCACGGACGATGATCCTTATCAAACTTGGAGGTAGCATAATAACCGACAAGTCGGAATACCGCGTATTCAACAAAGAACGTGTTTCGAGACTTTGCAGGGAAATTTCCGAGTCGGGAGTCCCCGCAATCGTAGTCCACGGCGCGGGTTCCTTCGGACACATCATCGCAAAACGCTTCTCCATCCAGAACGGCTACTCCGGCCCGGAGCAGATTCCGGCCGTGGCGCAGGTCCAGCAGGACGTCCGCGAGCTGAGTCTCATGGTCGTTAAAGAACTGAAGTCCTGCGGGCTCCCGGCAGTCTCCGTTCCCCCGGGATCCGTAATGATCTCCGACTCCGGAACGCCGTCCTTCGTAAGCACGGAACCGCTGACCGCCCTGTGGAAAACGGGGATCATGCCGGTGCTTTTCGGAGACGTGCTGATGGACAGAACCAGGGGATTCTCGATCTGCTCCGGAGACGATATCATCAGGCTTCTGGCCGACGTCTTCGATCCGGAGAGGATAATATTCGTTTCCGACGTGAACGGCCTCTACACGTCCAACCCCAAAACGGATCCGGACGCGGAGCTTATTAGGGAGGTCACCGAGGAAAAACTGAAATCCGTCTCCGCGTCGCAGACGGTGGACGACGTTACCGGAGGAGTTGCCGGGAAGATGAGATCCATGCTCGATCTCTGCGGAAAAGGAAGAGAATGCATTCTGATCAACGGCACCGTCCCCGGAAATCTGGCCGCGGCCATAAAGGGGGAGATTGCCGAGTGCACAATCGCGAGGAACCGAAATGTCCATACGCAACAGGAAAGCCGAACATATCAAGATCTGCGTCGAAGAAAGAACCGCCCCCGGCTACTGCTACTGGGACGATGTCAGGTTCTTTCACAACGCCCTCCCGGAGATCGATGCCGGTGATATCGACACTTCATGCATCCTCTTCGGGAAAAAACTGGAGTTTCCCCTGATAGTGACCGCTATAACGGGAGGCTTCGAGGGCGCCGTCAAAATCAATTCGAACATAGCCGAGGCGTGCTCGGAGCTGGGAATAGGAATGGGCGTGGGAAGCGAGAGAGCCGGAGTGTCCGGGGTATGCCCGGAGAGCTACTCCGTAATCAAAGATTTCGATATTCCGCTGGTTATAGGAAACATCGGAGCTCCGCAGCTCATCGATCAGAAGAACGAGAAAGCCTCCGGAGCCGGAACCGTCCGCAAAGCCATGGACCTCATAGACGCGGACGTCATGGCGGTTCACCTGAATTATCTCCAGGAAGTCGTCCAGCCCGAGGGCGACACCCGCGCGAAAGGATGCAGAGACGCCATCCGCAGCCTCGCGAGAGAATTTCCGATCATCGTCAAGGAGACCGGCGCCGGGATCTCCCGGGAGACCGCGGAGAGACTCAAGGGAATCGGGATTCTCGGAATAGACATAGCGGGAATGGGCGGAACAAGCTTTTCCGCCGTGGAGCTCCACCGCGCGATGGCCGCAGGAGACGGCATCAGGACGCAGATGGGAGAAACGTTCCTGGACTGGGGCATCCCGTCGCCGGTTTCTCTGGCCGAATGCAGATCGTGCGGACTCCCCCTCATCGCGTCCGGAGGAATTCTGGACGGAATACACGTCGCCGCGTCGATCGCCCTCGGAGCGTCATGCGCCGGAGTGGCTAACGCCGTTCTGAGAGAGGCGTGCGAATCCGCGGACGCGGTAATTAACAAACTGACAGTCATCAGGGAAGAGCTGAAAGCCGCCATGCTGCTGACCGGCTCTCCCGATCTGAAATCCCTCTCCGGTTCCAGACATGTGATCCTCGGAGAGAGCAGAAAATGGTTGGAATCAATATGATCAACGCAAAAGAGTATCTCAAAAAGAAATCGGCAGAAATCGACGGCCCCATCCGCATGTATATCAGGGATCAGGAACCGATGAATCTGATCGAGGCATCGAGACAGTACCCTTACGCCGGCGGAAAGAGAATGAGGCCGGCGATGGTAATGGCGAGCTGCGGCGCGGTCGGCGGGAATCCTTCCGACTCGGTCCCCCTGGCCGTCGCGATAGAATACATCCACAACTTCACTCTGATCCACGACGATCTGATCGACGGGGACGATCTCCGCAGAGGAATGAAGACCATCCACAACGCGTACAGCATGCCCGTATCCATCCTTTCCGGAGACTGGCTGTTTTCGAAAGCCTGCGGAATCGTATGCGGCATGGACATCCCCGCGGAAAGAATCGTCAGAATCATGAAATACGTGACCGAAGCGGTCTGCGACATCGGAAGGGGCGAGCAGATGGACGTCAACAACGAAGGAAAGATCGTCTCCGAAGATTATTATATGGAAACCATAAAACTGAAGACCGGAGTCCTCTTCGGAGCCGCCGCCGCGGGAGGAGCTATAGCGGGCGGAGCCGACGACAAAACCGCCAGAGCGCTCTACGACTTCGCTGTGGAGCTGGGCCTGGGATTCCAGATTTACGACGATTATCTCGGCGTGGCGGGAGATCCCTCCGTAACGGGAAAACCGGTCGGGAACGACATACGCAAGGGAAAATGCACGTGCATGATCACCCACGCCTTCAGAACCATAAAGGACCGGAAGACTCTGGAGAGGTTCGAGAGCATCCTCGGCAAAGAGGACGCCACCGACGAGGAATGCGCCGAAGCCAGAAAGATCCTCGAAGATGCGGGCTCCGTCGATTACGCCATGAATCTCGCCCGGTCCAAAATAAAGAAAGCCATAGATCTGATCTCCTTCCTTCCGGACAGCGAGGAGAAGGAGTTTATGACGGCTATCGCGGAATACGCCATAAACAGAAACATCTGAGCTCGGAGATCCTCGATCCCCGAACCCGTTATCCTGTAAGGCGCCGACCTTCCCTCGGGAAGGCTCCGGTGCTTCATTATCACGGCTTTGCGCCTGCCGTCGATCCCCTTATCCAGACGGACTATCGTTTTCGCGTTGTGATGGAGCGTGTGCCCCCCGAGGAACTCGACTCCGCCGGTAACCAGATTGGAATACACCTGCGATGTGACCAGGACGGCGGCGTCGCTCTGGCGGGCTATGTTGAGAAGGACTTCGGTCTGCCGGATAAAATCGTTGCGGACCGCATTGTCATCGTGATTGAGGCGGTAATACATGGTGAAAGAATCGATTATCACCGCCGAAACGGTTCCCGCGGACGCCAGTTTGGCCGCTTTGTCGACGCGGTCCGACTGCTCCCCGAAACTGTGGACCTGGAAGATGAGAAGATCCTTGATCCCGTCCTCCATCCCCTGGAAGACCTGGGAGATGCGATCTGAAGACAGCCCCTCGGAATCGATGTAAGCGACCTTGGATCCTCCGCTGATCACGCTGCGGGCGAACTGCAGGCATACGTTGGTCTTTCCGGACCCGGCCTCTCCGTACATAAGCGTGACGCTGCCGCCCTCGATGCCGCCTCCGAGAAGACGATCGAATTTCTCACAGCCCAGAGGAATCCTTTTCACGGCACCCGGATAGCGACCGGGAATAAAGAGATATGCAGAAAGACCGGGAGTTCCGTCCGGTGAAAAGGGGTTTTAAGAAAAAGTTTGAGCGGAAATCACTTTCTGGTGTCTCCGGAGGAATTCTCCACGGATTCCACGTCGTCGATGGAGTATTCCCCGTCCGTCTGGGTTATCTCCCCTTTGGTAGCGTAAACCACTACCGAAGACACCGAATATATGGCGAAAGCCACCAGGGCTATGACGGCAATTATCCCTATCGCGTAGATCAGGATGGTTACCAGAGATTCGAAAACGCCCGGAATCGTCAGAGCGTAGATTACCAGACCTATGATGATGAACGCGGCGGCCACGATAGCAGCCAGAGCGACGGCTGTCTTGCCGGTTCCTTTGCGTACTGTGTTTGGCGACATAGTTATACCTCAGTTGCTGCTGGGCAAATACGGAACCAGCGACATTGCCAGATCCGAGAGGGTCATAGACTGCAGTATTATTTTCCCCGGACCGGATAATGTGGTGACGAACAGCCCCTCTCCGCTGAAGAGAACGTTCTTCACTCCGCCGACGGAACTGATGTCGTACTTCACACCCTCCTCCCAGCATACCACGTGGGAAGTGGAGACTTTGATCATCTCGCCGGCTTTGAGATCCATTTTTATAAGATCCCCGCATGCGTGGGCGAAAGCGATTCCGGACCCGGACAGTTTCTGAAGGACCAGCCCCTCTCCTCCGAACAGGGCCGAAGACAACTTCTTCTGGAAGGCTATGTCTATGTTGACGGTTTTCTCGGAGCCCAGGAACGACGACTTCTGGCATATCCAAGACCCTCCGGATATGTCGAGATCGATTATCTTTCCGGGAGCGCTCCCCGCGATTCCGACGGTTCCGGTTCCGCTGACCGGCTTGAACTTTATAAGGAACATGCTGGAACCGGAGATGGAGCGCTTGAGTCCGGACATGAATCCCCCCTCCATTTTGGATTCCATACCCACGTTCCCGGAAGTATAGACCATCGCTCCGGCGGTCGTCTGAAGCTCCTCTCCGGAGTCCAGTTCGACATTGGCGATCTGGAGGTTTCCTCCTGTGATGTTGTACCTCATGGGAGGAGTGATTGTTATATCTGCTGATATAATTAACCTTCATGGACAAAAAGGAAGCGTCCGGAGCCGAAGCCTTCGTTCTGCCTTCAGAGTATCTGGGCTTCCCCGCCGTTATCAAGGTGCGCCCCTCCAAATCGTACCGCATCCCCGAGCTGGATAAGCACATCAGAACCGTGCGCACTAAGAACGAGGCGCGGATAATGCACGAGGCCCGCCTCTGCGGAGTGAGAACCCCGTGCATCTACGATATAAACCTTCAGGAATGCTCCATAACCATGGAATTCATGGAGGGAATAACCGTGAACGAGTCCGTATCCTCCGCGCCGGAATCGGCTCTTCCTCTGGCGATCCTTATCGGAGAGACGGTCGCGAAGCTCCATTCCGCGAAGATATGCCACGGGGATCTCACGACGTCCAACATGATCCTGCTTAAAAACGGAGAACTGTGCCTGCTGGATTTCTCGATGGGATGCACCAAAGCCTCCCTGGAGGACATCGGCATGGATCTCAGGCTGCTGGAGAGGGCGTTCCGCTCCGCGCACGCTAAACACGAGCATGAGGCGGACGTCATGCTGGAAACCTATTTCGCAAACATCCCCGAACCGGAACCGGTGAGGAAAAAACTGGAAGAGATCAGAAACAGAGGCCGTTACACATGAAACTGAAAATCATCACGTCCAATCCCGGAAAGGTAAGAGAATACTCCGCCGCCCTCTCGCGGCTGGGAATCGAAACCGAGCACATGAAAATCCCCTATGACGAGATCCAGACCTCCGAACTGTCCGAAGTCGCGGAAAAGGGAATGGACGAGATCATATCCAAAGGCGTGAGGGATTTTATCCTGGACGATTCCGGGCTGTTCATAGACGCCCTGAACGGCTTCCCCGGCGTGTGGTCGGCCTACGCCCAGAAGACCATAGGGAACAAGGGGATCCTGAAACTCATGGAAGGCGTCGAAAACCGCGGAGCGGAGTTCAGATGCTGCATAGGGTGCGACATATCCGGGAAAAGGATAGTCGTCACGGGAATCTGCAGGGGAGAGATCACCCTCTCGGAAAAAGGGACAGACGGATTCGGATTCGATCCGATATTCACTCATGACGGAAAAAGAACCTTCGCGGAGATCCCGCTTGAAGAGAAAAACTCCGTATCCCACAGAGGCATAGCGATTCAGCTTCTGCTTGCGGAACTGGAAAAACTCGGCCTGAGCCGGTAAAAGGCCGGCCCCCTCGCAGGAGGGGGGTGAACGGCGGATTCGCGATGATGATGCAGATTCCGAGAGCCAGCGCGAGATAAATCAGATAGTTTCCGATCATGGATTTGGTCTCGAGCATGTCGGGACGGAATCCCATGCGGGAAAGAATTCTCGTCATGAGGCCGGCGACCGCGAAGGATATGATCGTCGCGAAGATCCACATATAATCCATGCCGCTGCTGAAACCGAATCTGCACAGCAGCCCTCCGATTATTCCGACCGCGATTCCGATCGCCAGGGTGACCAGGCAGACCTTCGTGCCGTAGATATCCTTCAGGATAAACTCTCTCTCGTTGAACTCGGTGGGAGTGAACTCGTAACTCTCCTCGGGTTCTTCGATAATCAGTCTCCTTTTCTTTGCCATTGCGACCCCATCCCCAATATCATTAAAAAAGTTACGGAGCCTGTCCGGCGAACTTCTCTTTGGAGAACTTGAGAGCCTCTATAACCGGGAGCGGCTCCCCGAGAAGGAACGTCTCCAGCGCTCCCCCTCCGGTGCTGACGTAGGAGAACCTGTCGGCGAGATCGAATCTCTCCGCGGCTCCTCCGGTGTGGCCCCCTCCGATGACGGACTGCCCTCCGGAATCCACCATGGCCTCCATGAGCATTCTCGTTCCGACTTCGAATCCCTCCTTCTCTATCATTCCGGCGGGCCCGGACATGAAGCAGGCTT